>CAYGNA010000298.1:0-5452 GCA_964351065.1 uncultured Pseudomonadales bacterium | reverse complement strand
TCATCGCCACAACCACCTGAGTGACTCTGCAAACAGGGCACCGCCATGCCTTAAGGTATGTCCGCCTGTACCAAACACAAACTGGTAGTCATACCCGGCATAACCCAGCGCCTTGTCCATGGCCAGGTTTGCTGTAGGCCAGTCCCCAAACAGCGTGGTTGCGTCATTTTCGCCACTCTGCAGATACACCCTGATGGATTTAACTGGTGTAGTCCTGACGAGGTATGGGTAGTTGTGCCCGCCCTTGATGTTGGTGAAAGATCCACAGTGGGAAAGCACCCGGGCAAACTTGTCAGGAAACTGCCAGGCTACCGTAAACGCACAGATACCACCGCTGGAAATACCACATACACTACGTTTTAGAGGATCGGTTGCAAGCGAGAACCCAAGTGTTCGCTCAACGAGTGGCTCAATGTCGTTCAGCAGAAACTCTGCGTACCTGGGCGTCAGCGAATCATATTCAAAGCTTCGCTGCACGGCATTGCGATCATAGGAATGGTTGGGTGTCTCAGGTAGTTCTTCGTCCAGGATTTTGTCGGTCGGGATACCCGGGTTAACAAATACCGCGACGGTTGGCCCAATTTCCCCAGCAGCATAAAGCGAATCCAGTACGCAGGTCACCCGCACGCTACCCTTGTTGGAAAAGTAGGCCGCGCCATCATTAAACACGACGAACGCCGCCCCTTCGCCTGCTCCAGGTGTCGAGTAGATGAAGATATCCCGTGTCGTTTCGGGATACACCTCGCTCTCCTGCCAGGCTCGGAGCTTGTGCACTTGTCCTTTCTCAACGTCGCGCTCGGGGTACGCCTCTGGACAGGGGTGATAGGCAGCATCGCCTGGATGTCTGAGTGCCATAACGATATCGTTGTTGGATCGGCCATTTACTTCCGCCGGCGCGGGCAGGTGCAGACCCAAAGCGACATGAGTTTCCGTGTCCATCGGCATCATGCTTCTCCCTATCCCGTAAAGAACCTTCGGGGATTGTCAACAAACAGCGTTTGGATTTGTGAATCTGTTACACCCATCTCCTTCAAGTCCGGAATAACCTCACGGTGAATGTAGAGATACTGGTGGTGATTGTGCCGCGCAAATTCGTGCTCCTCGGGCATGGTGCCATCGGCCCGTTCTTTCATCACGGCCAGGCAGATACAGTCGTGTGACGGGCAGAGCCTGTCACCATAACCCTCATCGATAAGGGTCTTTAGCGTAACCGTGCGCATATGCGGACTGACCAGGCGACCGGGATAGCGATCCAGACCCAGATAACACCCCTGGTCCAGAATCCACTTCAGGTATTCAACATCAGTTGTATCGTTGGAGTGATCAATCTTGACACGCGTCAGGTCAACCCCTTCCTCGCGGAAAATCTCTATCTGGCGCCGCGCCACCTGGCCTGTTGGATATGAGTGCACCATGATCGGCAACCCGGTTTCACGATGGGCGCGTGCAACCGCTCGCGCCATCACCTCAAGCGGCACCGTGACACTCTCAAAGTCTGCGGCACATTTCAGGATTCCTGCCTTGATATCCGTACCACGAAATCCCTCTTCAACGTCGCGGACAAACTCCCGCGCCATTTGATTGGCAGAGACGCCGATAAGGAATCGGGGAACATCCAACCACCAGCCTGTCGCGTTGATAATATTAACGCCGGATTCGGCTGCTACATGGGCCAGAAGCTGGGGTTTACGCCCAAGATCGAAGGTGGTGGCGTCTACAATAGTGTCTATGCCCTCGGCTTTGGCGCGCTTTAATGCATCAATAGCGCGAGCCTCGCGATCCTGTCCCAGCAAGTCGGGATAGTGATCAATGAGACCGCTGGCAGACACCATTACGTGTTCATGCATCAGCGTAAAGCCGAGATCTTCCGGTTTGATTGGTCCGGTTACCGTGTTGATTTGTTCCATGGGGCCGCCTCCGTTTGCCTGTTCTTACTGTAACACCAAGCATAACCAGCGGTCGCCCGGTTGCGATCAGCCCGCAGCTGATCTCTGATCCAGATTCTCATGCACCTGGGGCACCATTCGAATACTCTGACGATCGTAACCCAGGCTCTCGGCGAGCCAGATAAGCTCCTCCAGCTTCGCTGCAGGCAAGGTGGGTTCGCGCGCCATGATCCAGAGATAGTCGCGCTTGGTGCGCCCAATCATCGTGACCGTATAGTTCTTGTCCAGGTAAACAATGCGGTAGTCAGCCTTGATTGGCCAGATGAACTGCATACCCCAAGTGGCATTGGACGACGTATCTGTGATGAAGCCTTTTGCGCCCATCGACTTCTTTGGGCCGTTAGGCGCACCGCTGCGATAGGTGAAAGTCGTTGAAATCGTACCGTCGGCATTTTTTTCATACTGCTCAATGGCATTGAAAGCATCTTTCTCAAAGAATGTCGGCACATTGGCTATGACAAACCAATCACCCATAAACCGCTCTATATCTACAAATTCCACTGTCTGCATAGTCGACGTTGCCTGGCTGTTACAGCCTCCTGTCAGGGTGATCACAAAGAGCACCAGTATTCCGCAAATGCGTTTCATGAGCAGATTTACGACATCTCCCGGCACCCGGATTAACAGCCCCGGTGATATCGCACGTACCCTATAATGCTTGCAACGCATGTTGGGGCTGATTTCCGGTGGCACCTGTTACGCAAATTGATCATTACTGGATTGTGATGCCCGATGGTATCCGACTGGCCGCCCGGATATGGCTACCCGCTGATGCCCATGAATCGCCTGTTCCCGCCATTCTTGAATTCATCCCATACCGCAAAGGGGATACATCGGCAATTTCGGATTCGCGTCGCGCGGGCTATATCGCCGCGCACGGTTACGCCTATGTGCGGGTGGACCTCAGGGGATCTGGCGATTCCGAGGGCGTTCTGCTGGACGAATATTGCAGTCAGGAACAACAGGATGGTTTTGACCTGGTCAGCCAGATTGCTGCCGAACCCTGGTGTAATGACAAAGTCGGCATGACCGGGATTTCCTGGGGCGGTTTTAACGCGCTGCAAGTCGCAGCAATGCGCCCTCCTGCCCTGAAGGCAGTCATCTCCGCCTGTTCTACGGATGACCGTTACGCGGATGATGTGCACTACCGGGGTGGGAGTCTTCTGACTACAGATCTCCCGGGTTGGACCACAACGTTGATGTCGATCGTTGCAAGGCCACCCGACCCGGTGGCAGTCGGCGATACATGGATCGATATGTGGCGGCAGCGGTTGGAACACTTACCCCACTACATTGAGAATCGACTCAAACACCAGCAGCGTGACGATTACTGGGCAAATGGCTCGGTTTGTGAGAACTACTCGGCCATTGAGTGTCCCGTTTTGCTGGTCGGCGGCTGGGCTGATGGCTACACCAATGCTGTGTTCCGAATGCTCGAACACCTGGGAGAGCACACCCGGGCACTGGTTGGGCCCTGGGCACACGGTTGGCCTGATGGCGGTTTGCCCGGACCGCAAATCAACTACCTGGATGAATCCCTGCGCTGGTGGAATTACTGGTTGAAGGGGATCGATACCGGTGTGATGACCGAGCCGAAGCTGCGGTACTGGCTGCAGGACCACGTGGCACCCGCCAGCTTTTACAAGGAACGACCGGGTCATTGGTCCAGTGAACCTGCCTGGCCGTCACCAGCGATTGTTAACCAGGATCTCTATCTCGACGATGGGCAACTGACCCCGGTGGCCAATGATACATTCCGGCGCGACCTTGAATGGAATCTGGCACATGGCCAGACCGCCGGCGTCTGGTGTCCCTTTGGTGCCGATTTGCCTGGCGATCAAGCGCCGGATGATCTGGTCAGCACCTGCTTCGATTCGGCGCCAGTACCAACAACGATGTGCATCGTCGGTGTGCCGACCCTTCATGTGACCGTCAGCGAGCAACGGGGTCAGTTGGTTGCGCGCCTCTGTGACGTTGCACCTGACGGCACTTCGCTGCTGATCTCCCGCGGTATGATCAATCTTGGCCAGTCAGCGTCGTCTAAGGTTTGCATCATGCTCGATGCGCTTGCCCACAGGCTGCCGGCAGGACACCACCTGCGACTGTCGCTGGCGACCAGCTACTGGCCGATGCTCTGGCCAACGCGAACAAAAGATCCGCTTCAGATAGCTGATCAGGCGATGCTCGCCCTGCCTGTTCGGACAGGGGAATCAAGGCACAACGCCAGCTTTAGCAAACCCGTTTTCAGTAAAAGCCTTGAGTACGAGGTACTTGAGCGACCCGCGGGCGAACGTCGACTGGTGCCAGGTCACGTTGTTGATGAATCAACCTCCGGACGGATCAGGATTGGTAAAACCACTTTCCACTCACGGAGCCGGGATGAGTTACAAATTGAGCCGGAAACCGGCAAAGACAGCATTGTCACCTGCCGCCGCGAGGTCCAGATGGACTTTGACGGAACCAGCGTTGGCATCACCATCAACACGCAAATGACCTCGGATGACACACAGTTTATTGTGGCAACGACCCTCGCCTCGACACTGGATGCAAAGGCGTTTGTCACGCGACAGTGGCACTTTGCAGTGCCGCGCGAGGACTGATGTGGTGGCTACCGTCAAAACTGGGGAAATCACAATAAGGGGATCAGGACAATTGCCTCAGGGCGGCGGTTCTGGCGTAATACGTCCTCAATAAATCAAGCAGCACGAGGGAGCCAATGGAAGACTTTAAAGACAAGGTTGTAGTTATCACCGGCGCAGGTGGCGGACTGGGTAAAGCGCACGCGCTGGAGTTTGCCCGTCGCGGCGCCAAAGTTGTCGTTAACGATCTGGGCGGCAGTGCAGATGGTAGCGGCCAGAGTGACGCAGCCGACATGGTCGTCGCAGAGATCAAGGCTGCCGGCGGTGAAGCCATCGCCAACAAAGCCTCCGTATCTGATCGCGCAGGCGCTAAAAGTATTATTGACGATGCTGTTTCCGCTTATGGCACCGTAGATATCCTGGTGAATAACGCAGGTATCCTGCGCGACAAGTCGTTCAAAAAAATGACCCTGGACGACTGGGACATCGTCATGAACGTCCACCTCAACGGCACGGCCTACGTCACGCACGCAGCCTGGCCAATTATGTACGACAAAAATTTTGGTCGAATTGTGCTCACCAGTTCCACCTCGGGTATTTTTGGCAACTTTGGCCAGGCCAACTATGGCGCGGCCAAGATGGGCATGGTGGGCCTGATGAACGTGCTGGCACTTGAGGGCGCTTCCCACAACGTCCGCGTGAACACGCTTGCTCCCGCGGCCGCGACTCGCCTGACCAATACCATCCCTGGCCGTGAAGAAGACCTGGACAACCCGCCTCCAGAACGTGCACCAGGACTCGTCACGCCAGCCGTCCTGTACATGTGTCGGGATGACGCGCCAAACGGCAAGATTGTCCAGGCAGGTAATGGCCGCTTTAGCCTCGCTGCTGTTTACAGTAACGAGGGTGTGACCCAGGGTCCAGGTG
>CAYGNA010000297.1:0-5457 GCA_964351065.1 uncultured Pseudomonadales bacterium | reverse complement strand
CTGCTCGATCGTTTTGACTTCCTGCCACCCTGGCGTCTGGATGACATTATGGTCAGCTATGCGCCCGAGGGTGGCAGCGTTGGGCCACACTTTGATTATTACGATGTGTTTCTGTTACAGGTTCAAGGGCACAGGCGCTGGCAAACGGGACAAGAGTGCAATGGGACAACGCCGCTGCGTACAGACACAGACCTGCGTATTCTTGAAACATTCACACCCGAGCAGGAATGGGTACTGGCACCAGGCGACATGCTGTACCTGCCACCGCGAATCGCCCACTGGGGTGTGGCGCAGGACGACTGTATTACCTGCTCGGTTGGCTTTCGGTCGCCCACGCTGGCTGAAATGCTGAGTGACCTGGCAACCGAATTACTGGCCCAGGGGGATGATCGACACTATCGTGATCCACCGCTCACGCCCTCCCACGCGACCCTCGAAATTACGCCCGACTTTATTGAACAGGCGAAACGCCTGCTGCGTGATGCCATCGAAGATGACGCGCTGGTGGGCGACTGGTTGGCAAGATATATGACCGCACCGAAGTATCCAGAACAGTACTCTGATCATTCCTTTCAAGAACACCAGGATTTTGAGGATGATGAGGACCTGCCGCCCCGGCGCGCGACCCTTAATGGCACCGTGTATATCAACGGGCAACGACAGAACCCGGGCGACTAATCCTGGCGGGTGATTTCAAAACGGTAGATAGTTCATAGCGGTAAATCAGCTGGCCCAGGTCCCGCATAAACGGCAGGCCAATGGTGTCGTACTCGTAGTCATCGTCGTTGTAGGTGCGATTGCTGTTAACGTTGATTACTGCTGCCAGAAAAAACGCCACGCCTGCCGCTTCGTCAACAATGTAAGCATTATCAATGAGATAGCCATATGCCTGGCCAATCTTGTTGTAGATCCGGATATTGGGGGGCACATTGCCCTCCCCGCCAAACATCAGGAACTTCACGTATCCATCCGGGTACTCATCACCGGGGTAGGTTGGCCATTTTGATTCCCCTGGCAGCATTGAGAGTTCTGCATGTAGAAAGGCAAGCGTTTCTTCATCAAGGTTAAGCTTTCCCGTGGGATACATGATCTCGCGCAGCAGGGCCTGCTGCTCTTCCAGCGGATAGAAGTTCTTCCAGGTAAAGTCGAAGGGCGCGTCTACTTTTTCACCGGCTGAGTTGAAGTAAGCCTGCCCTCGCAAGATTGGCTTTTCAGGGGCCCATTGCGCGGCGCTCACAACCAGTGGCTGAGAATAGATGAGTGTGTCTCCGGCGACGAACCTGACCGGATTCGTCGCACGGTTTCCGGCGACGTCCAGCGGGACACCCAGGCGATGTAATATGCGCGTGGCGCTATAGCTGTGACGCTGCATCCGGCGTTCAATGTCTGCCTGGCCCAGGAACTCATATAACCGGTTATAAGCATCGTTATCACTGACAACCAGCAGTTTGTGAACGTAATGCCCAACGCTGGGCAAGCCAGTGGCGGCGGATGAATCCGCTTCAACTGCAGTCTGCTCATTTGTCCCCGCATCGGTCAGAAACGCGGTATCCCGATTGAGCCCGTTGATGCCAAGCTCAGCCAGTTTCTCCAGAGCCAGCACGACAACCGGCAGTTTTATGGAACTGGCCGGGTAGAAATAGCGCGTGCGATCTACCTGATAGGCATGGGTGACAAACGAGTCACCGTTTACCTGCGTATAGAGGATCTGTATCTCGTAGGTCGCCGGGTCTGCCAGCACCTGCTCAAACGCTGGCGAGGACCGCAGCAACGTTTCCAGCAGCGCAGAATTGCGCCCAGCTTCTGCTTCTCCTGCTGATTCTGCGACAGCAGCGCCGGAAGTTATTAGCACCCCCAGAGCCAAAATCACTGACCTGGCCCTCTTTGCGAGGGTAACCGATGCCTGTGGCGTCCCCGCTTCTGGTAAAGTGCAGGTCGCCCTGGTCTGGCAACGTTTCAGCAGACGGTACTTGATGCTATGCAGGCACAAAACTAGACTTAACCTTTAAAGAGGCCGAAAGGCGTTCGAGACACAATAAGGGAATCATGATGACCGAAAAAGACGCCCAGCGCGAAAAAATGGCAAGTGCACCAGGATTTATCGCAGCCCTGGACCAGAGTGGCGGGTCAACGCCCAAGGCACTGGCACTTTATGGCGTTGAAGAGGACAGCTGGAACACAGAAGACGATATGTACGCGCTGGTCCATGCAATGCGCACACGGATCGTGACCAGTTCCGCATTTGGCGGCAACCGAATCCTTGCCGCCATCCTGTTCGAGAACACAATGGACCGGGAAATTGAGGGCCTGCCCAGTGCCACCTACCTCTGGCAGAAGAAAAACGTGGTGCCACTGCTCAAAGTCGACAAAGGGCTGAGCGATGAAAGTGATGGCGTTCAAACCATGAAGGCCATGCCGGAGTTGGATGCGCTGCTCGCGCGCGCCAGCACCCTGGGCATTTTTGGCACCAAGATGCGCAGCGTCATCAAGCAGGCGTCAGCCGCAGGCATCAAGGCAGTTGTTGCCCAGCAGTTTGAGGTGGGTAACCAGATTATTGATGCGGGTCTGGTACCCATCATTGAGCCAGAGATCGATATTCACTGCCCGGACAAACAGGCGGCAGAACAAATGTTGCTGGACGAGATCCTGGCGCAGCTGGACACATTGTCTGACGGCCGCAAGGTCATGCTCAAGCTGACCCTGCCGGAGGTAGACGACTTCTATAAGCCGGCTATCGATCATCCACAGGTGCTGCGTGTTGTTGCCTTGTCAGGTGGTTATCCGCGCGAAGAAGCAAACGAACGCCTCTCCCGTCAGCACGGCATGGTAGCCAGTTTTTCCAGGGCACTAACAGAAGGATTGAGTGCCAAGCAGACTGACGCTGAATTCAACGACATGCTTGATGCCGCGATCCAGTCGATTTTTGAAGCATCAATCACCTGACGCTTTTGTTTTTCAGGCGCCTGCGTGCGGCTTAATAGCCGACCGCAGCGCCGCCGCGACGGGGATCAGCACCACCCTGTCGCTCACCGGTAGCCGGATCAACATAGATTGCCTGGGCATCACCAATCAAGCCGCGTTCTTTCAGCTGGTGGCCTTTGGCGGCGAGCGCATCCTTCACGTCAACCACCAGCGCATCCGCTTCATACTGAATTTCATCCGGTAGCCACTGATGATGAAACCGGGGATTGTTGACCGCCTGCTGTGCATTCATGCCAAAGTCGAGCACATTCAGAATTACCTGGAACGTGGTATTGATAATGGTGGGGCCGCCAGGTGTGCCTGCAACCAGCCTGACATCATCACCCTCCAACACAATCGTTGGCGACATCGAAGACAGCGGCCGCTTGCCCGGTGCAATCACATTGGCCGGTCCCTGGATCAGGCCATAACCGTTGGGCACACCCTGCTTTGCCGCGAAGTTGTCCATGATGTTGTTCAGCAGAAACCCTGCCCCGCGCACCGTGACACCTGAGCCGTAGGAATAGTTCAGCGTGTAGGTGTTGGAAACCGCTCCCCCCATGCCATCAACAATCGAAAAATGGGTTGTCTCCTCTGACTCGTAAGGCCATGGCTGACCTGCGCCCAGTTCGCGCGCCGCAGTGGTGCTGTTGGCTGAAATGCTGGCCCGCCTCGACATGGCATACGCTTTACTGGTGAGCCCCTTGACAGGTACGTCGACAAACGCCGGATCGCCCATAAACTCGGCACGATCGGCAAACGCGCGCTTCATCACCTCGGCGACGTTATGCACATAGCCCGAGGACAACATCCCGAGTGAGGCCACATCCAGTGGCTCCATCATGTTCAGCATCTGTACCAGCACCGTGCCGCCAGAACTTGGTGGCGGCATGGAAATGATGGAATAGTTGCGATAGGTACCCCGCACCGGCGCTCGTTCCACCACCGCGTAGTCTGCCAGATCCTGATGGCTGACAAGCCCGCCGCCGGCAAGCATCTCGGCCACGATCTGATCTGCTATCTCGCCTCGATAGAATGCATCAACACCACTCCGCGAGATCTGCCGGAGGGTACGAGCGAGTGCCGGTTGTTTGAAGGTTTCACCTACTGAGTAAAAATCGCCGTCCCGCAGATACAGGCGACGAGACTCGGGATACAGGGACAACCGTTCTTCAGATCGCTTGAGAGATTCCTGCAGATGCCAGTTCACATCGAACCCACGACTGGCCAGTTTGATGGCAGGTGCCATGACCTGCCTGCGGCTCATCGTGCCGTAATGCTCAAGCGCATACAGCAACCCGGCAACCGTGCCCGGCACCGCCACCGAGCGGTGACCGTCTGTTGGCGCGCCTGCCACAACGTTTCCGTCAGCGTCCAGATACATGTTTTCAGACGCAGCAAGCGGCGCGGTTTCCCGATAGTCGATGGTTGTGGCATGCCTGTCGGTCGCGCGATAAATCACCATAAATCCGCCACCGCCCAGGTTGCCTGCCGAGGGAAATGTCACAGCAAGACCAAAACCCACAGCAACTGCAGCATCAACCGCGTTGCCACCATCGGCGAGAATGTCAGCGCCAATCGCCGACACAATGTCACTGGCGCTCACAACCATACCGTTGTTGCTGCGCACAGGCTGCGGAGAGGCCGCCATGGTCAGTGATGAAACGATGCTAACTGTCAGCGCGAGAAGTGATTGGCAGATCGTTCGGTAGATCGTTCGGTTGATCGTTCGAAACATCGCTCCGTACACGTACATTCTCCCTGTCCTCATCAAGTTATTCCCCTTTAGAATCTGCACAATCCTGTTTCCAGAATGTAAGCTGGCAGCCAGGCGATATCCCGGTCGAACGGTCCAGTGGCACCCATTCAGGACATCCGGCATTCAAAATCCTGTCACCGACCATATCTGGATTCGGTCTATACTGCCATCATCCGCGAGGGGGCAATATTTTGGGTTGGTTAAGCCGCTGGCGTCGTTGGCGACACGCTCGCCTGTTGGCGCGCATCATGATTCCAGCAGAACCCTGGAACCGGGTTGTGCAACAGACCCTTGCTCGCCACAGACTATCCGAGACGGAACTGGTGAGGCTGCGAGAATTGACTAGTCTTTTCCTGTCGAAGAAAACTATCACCGGTGTGGACCTGGCGCCAAGTGAGATCCAGCGCGTGACCATCGCTGCATTCGCTTGCCTGCTCATCCTGGAACTGGAACTCAACTACTATGATGGCTGGTATGAAATTGTGCTCTACCCCGACACGTTTGTAGTGCGGCACGAACAGATGGACGCGGCTGGTGTCGTCCATGAGGAAGTTTCCGCCCTGGGGGGCGAAGCCTGGCAAAGAGGGCCCGTTATCCTCTCCTGGTCCAACATTGTTGAAGGCGGGGCTGGCTACAACGTCATCCTGCATGAGTTCGCCCACAAGCTCGACATGGCAAACGGCAGTGCCAACGGTATGCCGCCGCTGCACTCAAATATGGACCGTGCGGCCTGGACC
>CAYGNA010000296.1:0-5470 GCA_964351065.1 uncultured Pseudomonadales bacterium | reverse complement strand
GCCAAGGGTTTTTCGCACAAAGCTCGACGCGCCGTCGCAGCCGCGCAGATAAGTGGCCAGGGCAGCCTGTTTGCCGTCGATCTCAAGTGCCACGTGGTCACCCAGATCTCGAAAGCCGGTGAGGTTGCTGCCAATGATTGCCGTGACATTGGGTGCGGCGACGGCCGTGTCCCGCAGGAAACCCTCCAGTTCCGGTTGGTCAAACATGTTGGCTGGCTGCCAACCGTTTGGACCGAATGCCCTTGATTCATGGCCGAAGAGCCATTCGCGGCGGGAGTTCGCAAAACCGGCGCGATCACCGGGCCTGAGCTTCTGCAACAGCGCATCGACCTTGTCTGCCAGACCAAGAGGTTGGAACGCCCGGACAATTTCGCCGTCCAGATTCACGGCACGCGGTAGTCGATACACTTCCGCGTCCCGTTCGATGGCGAGAACACGCAATCCGGCATTGGCCAGGAGTATGGCGGCCATACAGCCAACCGGGCCCAGGCCCGAGATGGCTACATCATAAGCCGGCTGCTTCACTAGAAATGCTGGACGGAGTCTGGCTCATCGACTATTTCGTTTTCTATGTAGCCAAGGCCGTCGATCTCCACCCGTACTTTGTCTCCTGGCACGAGCGGCGCTGGTGGTTTCATTGCCATGCCCACGCCAGATGGTGTACCGGTGGGAATGAGGTCGCCGGGTTCCAGGGTAAAGGCGGTGGAGAGGAACTCAATGATCTCGTAGCAGTTAAAGATCAGGTCGTTGGTGTTGGAGTCCTGCCGGACATCACCGTTAACCAGAGTGCGCAGCCCGAGATTGTGCGGGTCAATTTCATCTCCGGTGACAATAGCTGGACCAAACGGGCAGTGAGTATCCCATGATTTCCCCATGGTGAACTGGGGGGGTGCACCGCGCATTTGCCAGTTGCGTACACTGACGTCGTTGACGATACAAAACCCGGCGATCACGCTGGCAGCCTTATCGGCGGGGACGCGGCGACAGCGTTTACCAATGACAATGCCAAGCTCACCCTCGTAATCCAGCCGATCGGTTTCTGCCGGCTTGTAAACATCACTGTAGGGACCTGTGACCGAGGTCGACTGCTTGGTAAATATCAGCGGAACTTTGGGAATTT
Organism: uncultured Pseudomonadales bacterium; assembly: GCA_964351065.1. Lineage (GTDB taxonomy): Bacteria > Pseudomonadota > Gammaproteobacteria > Pseudomonadales > Azotimanducaceae > JANQJA01. The sequence goes on along the minus strand of CAYGNA010000296.1, from coordinate 4,350 downwards.
CAGAACCGCTCTCCTCTGCGTGGGCCCGGTAGTTGAGTCCCACGGCAAGGATTTTTGGCGGTCGTGCAATGGGCGCCTGCAGCGTGATTTCCTCAAGAGAATAGTTTGGTGAGTTCGACGCACAAGCACGGGCGGCTGCCATGGCAGGTTCACCTGCCTCAAGGAAAGCCAGCATGGATGTGGGCAGGCCCGGGCTGGCTGCGGACAGGTCTATCACGCCGCTCCCTGTCAGAAGTCCAATACGGGTGTTAGCGTTCTGGGTAAAGGTAATCAGTTTCATGTTTGTCCCTCTGCGAATTACAGGTTTGCCGGTCTACCGGCACCATTACTTGCTTACTACTGCCCGCCCGCCAGCTTATTGGCTTCTGCGCGATTGTAAAACAGCAGCGTTAGCGCGCTGATCATGCGGGTAGTCGACGACCGTACATGCCGAGTAATCTACCGTTTTGTGCCCAGTCGTTTTTTTGGTCCTTAGCAGTTGTTTCGGCTGCAATCTGTTTACCCAGATCTTTGACGGCATGGTAGGTTGCAGTTAACAAATCGATGTTGCTATCGATGCCTGCCGAGTACAACCCGGACAGAGTCGAGGCGTGTTCAATCACGGTCTCAAAATGTCTGTCGTCCCCATGTGCCTGTGCTTCCCGGGCAAGAAACCCGGTGGCTGCGCAGGTTACAAAAAATGCTTCTGCCAGGCTGAAGTCGCCGTGCATGTCGATCTGTTCAAACCTGGCGTTGTCGAAATGTGCTTTGCCCTGGCTCAGGTCAGGCAGGAAGTTCATGGGTTCACCATTGTCCAATGTTACCCCGGGGCTGTTTGCCGTCACGAGTAAACAGGCGTGATCAACGGTGGCGATGATCTCATCCACACATGCGCTGGCAGCAATCCAGGTTTTGCTGCCGAATAGCACGCCGTCCCGCACGCTGGTGCCGGGCAATTTTCCGGATCGATCCTCGGATGCAGCGAAACAATAGAATCCTGCGCCCGTGGCCGACGGAAAACAGTGACGCACTGCTGCCTGGTAGGCCCCAAGAAACACAAATGACAGGCGGTCTGCCAGCGCGCCACCCTGAAAGGCCAACTCGAACAGATTCTGCGTACTTGCGCTCCTGACGTGCTTCTGCCAGGCGAGTTTGTAGCCGGCCTCGTTCTCAAAGCGGATGTCAGACGGTATGTTGCGAAAGAGTTTTTCAACTTCCACAGAAACAGTAGCCTGTATTTGATTTAGGAAATGGCAGTCTACCGGTGAGTGGTGCCAAATTGAAGATGGATGGTCTTGCGATTTTTTCGAGACTGCAACCCTGTATCGCTGTTGGGAGTGAAAGGTGTTCCGCATCACAGAACAAGCTAGAGCGGCCTCACAATCCTGACAATTCGATTGGCGTCAGGGTGATGCGATAGCAGAAACTGTCAACTTGACGAAACAAACGAGCAGGAGCAGAGCAGTGATGCAGCAGGTCGAACCACGGGAGATGCGCTCTTTATGTTGCGCCATAGTGCTTCTGTTAACAGTCTCCGGCTGTATGTCTGTAGACAGCGTTCGCTCTGGTGAAGTGTCCTCGGTGCCACAAGCCGCACCAGAAAAAGCTGATGTGCCTTCAGTCCGATCAATCGAGACGCCGTTAGTGGCCCGTGCTCTCTTCGATGCAGCAAGCAATGCACTGGTTAATCAGGATCTTGAGCAGGCCGAGACGCTGCTTACGGAGCTGGTACAGACTTATCCCTCGTTTGCGAGCGCACACATCAACCTGGGCCTGGTCTTCGCAATGACGAATCGACCAGAGGATGCAAACACCATGTTCATGCACGCGATCACCCTCGAACCGGATGAATGCCGGGCTTACCTGCTCATGGCCAGGGTGCAGCGTGACCAGTTCCAGTTTGATGCGGCAGAAACCAGCCTGCTCGCGTGTACTGCCAGGAATCCTGGCTATGCTGATGCTTATCTGGCTCTTGGTGTGCTTCGTGAGCTATACACCGGCCAGTTGCTTGAGGCACGTACCGCATATGAGCGTTACCAACAGCTGGCAACAATGCCTGATGAGCGTGTTGCCATCTGGATTGGCGAACTTAACCGGCGCATTGACGCGAGCCACCAACTGGCAGCAGGAGAGCTTTGATGACAGCCATTACTGATGCAGTGAACTGCTCGTCAAATGTGGAGAGGTTTGTACTTTCTGTCCTCCCCAAAAATGTGTTTTGCCTCTTTGCCCTGGCGACCTGCTTCATGTTGCTTTCGGCGCCAGCAATAGCCGAGGAGCGCGATCGCATTTATATGGATGAGACTGTTATCTCCGGCAACCAGGAGTTGCCCCGCGTGCTTTACATCCTGCCGTGGCGCAACGATCCAGGCCAGGTGCCGGCGGCTGTAGCGCCAGTGATGGATCGGCTTGGTTTGATGAAACCCCTTAACCCCCAGGAATATCAACGCGAGATAGCGCTGCGCGAACTCGTTGGCCAACTGGGTTCAGCAACACCCATAAAGGAGTAAGAAATGATGGACTTTGTTACCACGTTGATCCGCTTTTTCCAGAACGGGGGGCCGTTTATGGTGCCCATCGCGGTCGTGCTGGCCATAGGGCTTTCGATTGCGCTCGAGCGGTACCTGTTCCTGGCGCGTGCAATGCGGGCGAACCGAAAGGATTTTGATCAGTTGCTACCGCTGCTATCGGGTGGAATGCTGCCAGAACTGCTGAAGCTGACGCAGAAGCCGCACTCGGCTGTGAGCCATCTTTACCGCGAGGGGCTTGCCCGAATGCAGACATCGCGGCGTCGGCAGGATGTTGAATACGCCATGGAAGAAGGCCTGCTGGAAGCGTTGCCCCAGATCGAAAAACGCACGCCCTATCTGGCAACCTTCGCCAACATTGCAACCCTGCTTGGGCTGCTCGGCACCATCATAGGACTCATCGCTGCATTCACCGCGGTTGCTAACGCAGACCCTGCTGAAAAAGCCACGCTGCTGTCCCAAAGTATTTCGATTGCCATGAATACAACAGCCTTTGGGCTGATGGTGGCAATCCCGCTGCTGCTGGTGCACTCACATTTACAGGGCAAGACCCGGGCGATTGTCGAAGGGCTGGATATCGCCATGGTGAAGTTCCTCAACTTTATGGAACGGGAACGTGCCGAGGCTGACGTGCCCCGGGTTACTGCTGCACCTGCCAAGGGTTGAGGGGCACCACATGAGTCTTCGTCACAAGCGCCGCCAGCGGATTCTGGAAACGCCAGAGCTGGACGTTACACCTTTTATGAACCTGATGATTGTGCTGGTACCAGTACTGCTGCTTTCGATGGTCTTTGTGCATACCACTGTCATTGATCTCAATTTTCCTGCTGCCACGTCCAGCGGGGCAAGTGATCCTGAACTTGTTCATCTTGAGGTGCAGATTCGACAGGATGCGCTGGTGATTGCGGACGGACGAAGTGAAATCAAGCGATTGCCACTGACCTTGACCGGCGAGCACGACTTTGCCGGCCTTTCTGACGTGATGCTAGAACTGAAACGTCGGCTACCGGAGAAACGCGACGCGACAATTTTGCTGGAACCGGACACTGAGTACCAAACGCTGGTTTTTGTCATGGACAGCGTACGGGTCCATCGTGTGCTGGTGGGCGGTGAGTATGTGGTGGCTGAGCTTTTCCCGGATCTATCGCTTGGTGATGCACCTGCAAACAGAGATGCATCATGAATTTGTGGGGGCACTGTGATGACAGCAATCAGGGTTAGACAACGCCGGGCGGCAGCCGCAAGCAGGCCAGCATCCCTTAACCTCGTCTCGCTGATGGATATTTTTACGATCCTGGTGTTTTTCCTGATGGTCAACTCGAGTGAGGTTGAAGTGCTGGAAACGACCAGTGCCATTAAACTGCCGGATTCAATTGCGGAACAGCGGCCGGAAGAACGCGTCTCGATACAGGTCAGCGCCGATGATCTGGTCGTGCAGGGGCGGCGGGTAGCGAGTATCAGCGACATCATGGCGACCGATGCCATGGTGATCGATGGACTGACGCAGGAACTGCAGCATCAGGCTAGTCGTCGCAAGGCCAACCTGGCTGAACCTGACAGTTTTGAGGGCGCGGTGACAATCATGGGTGATCGCGCACTGCCGTATGAGCTGCTGAAGCGCGTCATGCTCACCTGCCAGCAGGCAGAGTTCACCCGGATTGCGCTTGCGGTTAACCAGGTTAGCGAAGCGGAGGCCTGACCAGATGACGGCATATGTGATTGCTGCACCCTGGGCGAACACCCGGGAGGAGCAAAGTTTTGGCAGATTGCTTGTCACCTTTGTTGGTATGACCCTTGTGGTGGCACTTTTTGTTCCCTGGATAAAACTCCCGGAGATCCCGCG
>CAYGNA010000295.1:0-5507 GCA_964351065.1 uncultured Pseudomonadales bacterium | reverse complement strand
GCGCAGAAGGATACGGTATGGACGAAACCTTTGGTGCCGAGGCAGCGACTCCGGAGGCTGTAGCTGCCCTGGTTCTCCACGCGGTGGAGGAGCGAAGGTTCATGATATTCACCGATCCGCGACACCAAAAGATTCTGGAACGACGCGTAGGGGATATTCAAGCATGGGTTGAACAGCGCGCACGAATGGGCAGCTGAATTGACCTCTGCCGCTTTTTAGCCGGTCCAAGGTATATCGGAAAGGTAAATCGGCCACACACTTTCGACAGACCTACAACATGTAATCCAGATCGGTCTTGACATATCCGGTGGCGCGATGACCGGAGCGCAACTGAAGGAACTCAATGATGCAGCACTTAACGAACAGATAAAGAGCAGCAATGTGTTCTGCCGTGTTGTACCTGAACAGAAGCTTCGTCTCGTCGAAGCTTTCAAAGCCAATGGCGAGATTGTGGCCATGACCGGCGACGGTGTAAATGACGCGCCAGCGCTAAAAGCCGCACACATTGGTATTGCGATGGGTGGACGCGGTACCGACGTGGCGCGCGAGTCGGCTGCACTGGTACTGCTCGATGATGACTTCAATTCCATTGTCGCGGCTGTGCGTATGGGACGGCGAATCTTCGACAATCTGCGCAAGGCGATTGCGTTTATCATTGCTGTGCATATTCCGATCATTGGCATGTCAATTATTCCGGTGATCCTGGGCGTGCGGGTCATCCTGCTGCCGGTACATGTCTTGTTCTTGCAATTGATCATCGATCCTACCTGTTCGATAGTGTTCGAGGCAGAGTCCGAAGAAGCTGATGTCATGCAGCGTCCACCCCGCTCATCCGAGGCTGGTTTGTTTGATCGCAAAGTGCTTACCCTGGGAACTGTGCAGGGCGTAATCGCGCTGATTGTCTTGTCAGTTGTGTTTGCGTTATCCACGTTGCGCGGAGATGAGCCCGAAGAAGCACGCGCTGTCGTATTCGCGACAATGGTACTCCTGAGCATTGTCCTGATATTTGCCGATCGTTCGTGGTCACGCGCCGGTTTGGCTGTCATGCAAACACCGAACCCTGCACTGTGGTGGATTGCGGGCGGAGCCATCGCTTGCCTACTGACTATTTTTAACGTTCCCGCATTGCGGCGGCTTTTCTTTTTCGCTGAATTGGGCAGGATTGAAGTTGTAACCTGCATCGGCGCAGCACTTGGCGCTTTCGCACTATTTGAACTATCCAAGCGGTGGCTGACATTTAGGGGACAGCAAAGCTAGACACCGTAACTGATGATGTCAGGGGAAGTTGTGTCAGGTAGGACTATACTCCCCCGTGTCCTGTGTCTGCCGTGCGATCAACTTACGCGGGTCAAAAGCATCACGCACAGCTTCTCCCACAAAAATCAGCAACACGAGGGTTGTTGCCAGCGTAAAGAATCCTGTCAGGCCAAGCCAGGGCGCGCGGACGTTCTTTTGCCCCTGGGCAAGCAGTTCGCCTAGTGAGGCGGAACCAGGCGGCAAGCCAAAGCCGAGAAAGTCGAGTGCCGTCAGCGTCGTAATTGAGCCATTCAGGATAAACGGCAGAAACGTGAGCGTGGCCACCATGGCATTGGGCAGGACGTGGCGCCACATAATTACCGCATCAGAGACGCCCATTGAACGGGCTGCGCGCACGAACTCAAAATTGCGTACCCGCAGAAATTCAGCGCGCACCACGCCAACGAGCCCTGTCCAGCTAAATAGCAGCAGGATAAGCAGCAGCCACATGATGTTTGGCTCAACGATGCTCGCCAGAATAATCAGAACAAACAGCACGGGCAGGCCCTGCCAGATTTCAACCAGGCGCTGACCAATCAGGTCAACCTTGCCACCATAGAACCCCTGAATCGCACCCACGAGAATACCAATGCATGAGGCCAGCACCGTCAGTGCCAAACCAAACGCAACCGAGAGTCGAAAGCCGTAGATCAACCGCGCTAGCGCGTCCTTGGCACCATCATCCGTTCCCAGCAGATGCCGCGATGACGGGGGAGCCGGTACAGGCTCTTCAATATCGTAGTCAATCGTGTCGAATCGATAGGGTATGGGTGGCCAGACCTGCCAGCTACCCGGACCTGAAATCAGTTCCCGGACGTAAGGATCATGAAAATCGGCAATCATTTCATACTCACCGCCAAGGTCCTTTTCGGTGTAGCTGAATAACACGGGGAAAAACAGTTCTCCTTCGGCCTGCATCACTATCGGTTTGTCGTTCGCAATAAACTCCGCAAACAGCGAGGTGCCAAACAGCACGAGGAAGATGCAGAGCGAGTAGAAACCCCGGCGGTTTGCCCTGAAGTTATCCCAGCGACGGCGCGTCACGACATTCATATCTCGCGCGACCCAAAATCAATCCGGGGATCCACCAGCACATAGCAAATATCACCGATCAGTTGGGTCACCAGCCCTACCAGCGTGAAAATAAACACGGTGCCAAAAATAATCGGGTAGTCCCGCTTGATGATGGCGTCAAACCCCAGCAGACCCATGCCATCCAGCGAAAAAATCACTTCAATCAGCAGCGCACCGGTAAACAGGATGCCGATGAATGCACCGGGAAATCCAGCAATCACAATGAGCATCGCATTACGGAACACGTGGCCATACATGATCTGATTTTCTTTCAGTCCCTTGGCACGAGCCGTTAGGACAAACTGTTTATTGATCTCTTCCATGAACGAGTTTTTTGTCAGCATGGTCAGTGTCGCAAAACCACCCAGTGTGAGTGCAGTCAGCGGCAATGCAAGATGCCACAGGTAATCGGTGACTTTGTCATGCCAGGCAAGATCGCTCCAGTTCTCCGACACAAGCCCGCGCATCGGGAATACCTCCCAGTAACTGCCGCCAGCAAACAGGACAATCAGCAGAATCGCAAACAGGAAACCGGGTATGGCATAGGCCGTGAATATTACCGCGCTTGTCCAGGCGTCAAATCGCGTGCCATCGCGCACGGCCTTGGCGATACCCATGGGTATTGATAGCGTATAAACAAACAGCAGCGACCAGAGCCCCAGGGATATGGAGACAGGCATCGCCTGCAATATCAGCTCCAGCACGGGACGACCTTGAAAGTAGCTGGTCCCAAAATCGAGGCGAACATAATCGCCCAGCATTTTCAGGAAGCGTTCATGCGCTGGTTTGTCAAAACCAAATTGCTTTTCCAATTGTGCAATCAGTTCTGGCGGCAGCCCTTCTGCTCCGGCATAACCGCCACTGTCGGCAATACCACCTGCCGCCCCGCCGCCAGCTTCGCCGCCGCTCACACGTCCGGTGGACGAGACATCACCCACGCGCATTTGTGCGACGATCTGCTCTATAGGGCCGCCAGGCGCAAACTGCACAATCGCAAAATTAATAATCATGATGCCGAGCAACGTCGGAATAATGAGCAGTAAGCGCTGCAGAACATATTGAGCCATCAGTTAACCTGCTCCTGTGCCGACAAACCCTCACTGATACGCTCGGCTTTCTCCGGGTTGTACCACCAACCATCAAGCCAGGGTGTGCGTTCCAGCGGTCCTGCATCGACACGGTCAAATTTGTCCCAGTACACCACGGGATCACCCCGCAGGGCGCTGACAGGAATGAAGTAAAAGTTCCAGAGCAAAACCCGGTCAGCCGCAGCGATCGCCGAGTAGAACCTGTCCTTGTCTGTTGCACCGATCACAACTTCCGCCAACATATCAACAACCGGGTTTTTGACATAACCCCAGTTCACGCCAAATCCCATCTCAGCACTGGCGCTGCCAAAGTGATTGCGAAGTGCCGCGCCAGGAATCCGGTAGGGATACATATGACTACGACTCGCATCAAAATTGCTGGTCTGCATGCGGTAGGTCCAGTTGGAAACTTCTGGCACCCGTATTGATGTTGCAATGCCCACGCGATGCAGGTTGTCGATATAGGGTAAAAGCGACCTTGCAAGTTCGTTGGACACCAGAATGAAGTCGATGGAAAACTGCTCGCCGGTCGTCGCGTTTACCAACTCGCCATCTCGCAAGTGCCAGCCCGCCGCTGCAAACAGTTTTATCGCGCGCTCGATGTATTCCCGCTTGATGCCGTAGCCGTCGTTTTTCGGTGGCTCGTAGCTTTTGGTAAACACTCTCTCCGGGAGCTGATCCCGATACGGCTCCAGCAGCGCCAATTCCCCTTCCGATGGCAGGCCGGAGGCTGCCATGTCCGGCGCACCGTGGAAGAGGCTCTTGCCACGTTCGAAGAAATCGTAATAGATTGCACGATTGATAAATTCAAAGTCGAACAGTAGCCACAATGCCTCGCGAACCCGAATGTCCTGGAACCGTTCTTTTCGCATATTCCAGAATACCGGCCAGCTAAGCCCAACCGGACGTGAAAGCTCGAACATCTGCATTTTGAAAAAACCCTCCCGCGCAGCCGGGAAATCATACTCCACGTACCAGTTCTTCGGCGTCCCGTCGTCCTGGATATCCACCAGGTTGCCGCGCATTGCCTCAAGTCGAACCTGGTCATCGCGAAAGTAATCGTACTTTACTGTCTGAAAATTGAATCGGCCTCGATTCACCGGGATATCGTTTCCCCAGTACTCACTATTTCGCTCATAAACGACATAGCGCCCAAGCCGAAACTCCTTGATCTTGTAGGGGCCGCTACCCAGCGGTGGCTCCGTCGTGGGTTTAGAGAAATCGCGGGATTCCCAGTAGTGTTTGGGAATTACCGGCATAACACCAATACTTCGTGCGATGCTTGGATTGGGTGTGATCCCCTCTTTCATCACATAGCGAACCTCCTGCGGTCCAATCTTTTCGATTCGGTCAACTTCGGCAATCATGACCCGCACCCAGGCAAAGGCATCTTTTTTGAAGCTGTCGAAAGAAAAAATCACATCGTCCACGGTAATGGGGACGCCGTCATGCCAGTAAGCACCCGCCCGAATCTTGAACGCGACCCACGAAAAATCATCCGCAACCTTCACTCCCTCGGCCAGCCGACCGTATTGGCCAGTTGGCTCGTCTGCGGCCCCGGACAACAGGCGATCGTAATACAACTGGTCAGCGGGGCCGAGAAAGCTCATGCCTGCTGCTTGTCGACCCCGATCAACAAAAGAGTTAAAGCTGTCATAGGTACCCAACACAGGAATACGGATAGTCCCACCGCGCGGTGCGTTGGGGTTGAAGTACTCAAAATGATCAAAACCTGGGGGATATTTGAGTGGGTCAAGATGGGAAAAGCCGTGCGCGTATTCAATACCCGACTCAGGCTCAGTGTCTGCAGCGTAACCAGGCGTAATTGCAACGCAAACCAGGCAACACCCAAACAAAACAGATAAACAGGCTCGCATTAAACTCAACCCAATTGTCTCCCTGTTCGATATTCTTGCACAATCACCGCCCCAAATCCGCCGCGAATCCTGTCAGGATCAGTCACGAAAAAACTCCCGCCGACCCATGTGGGCCGGCGGGCAAGGGGGACTGTATCTGTTTACATGTCGTAGGATACGCGCAGTGTGAATG
>CAYGNA010000294.1:0-5528 GCA_964351065.1 uncultured Pseudomonadales bacterium | reverse complement strand
CGCAGGCAGCCAACCTGCAGGTAGACCTCTTTACGCACCAGCAGCACAGCGGCTGTTACGGCTGAGTAATTCTGCGTCAGCATCAGGCGGCAATAGTAGCCGGGGTCCTCGCGATCAAAGTATTTGTGGGAGTGACCGGCAACGCCGCCAATGCCAATCACCACACCACCGTGCTGAATCGCATCGTTCTCGTAATAGAGTTTGGCGCCCACACAGCCGATCTCCGGGCGCAGCGCGTGACTCATCATTTCTGTGAGCCACTCGGGCGAGATCACTTCTATGTCGTTGTTGATCAGTCCGATGACGTCGCCTTTCGCAAACAGGGCACCAAAATTGTTGATGCCAGAGAAGTTGAAAGGGTAGTCGTAGTCAAGCACCCGAACCCGCTCATCTTCCTGCTGAATCTGCTCAAAGAACGCCAGCGTTTCCGGTTTCTCCGACTGGTTGTCCAGGATGAGGATTTCGTAGTTCTGGTAGGTCGTACGCTCGAGGATGCTGCGCACCGCCTGTTCCAGTACTTCCACACCATCACGGGTTGGGATCAGCAGGGACGCCATGGGGGCAGGGTCAGGTATTGCCCAGCTGCATTTGAACGTGTTGGCCATCATACCGCGCTCAACGGAGACCTGCTGTCCGGTTCTCTCGAAGTGGCTGATGAGGGCGTTGATGCTCGCCGTTTCCGTATAGTCCTTCTGGTCAGAGTCGAGCGCCGTGGAACCTTCTATGGCGCGCCAGTGGTACAGAATACGCGGGATATGCACAATATCCCGGGCGGCACACCGCTCACTACAGCGCAGCAGCAGGTCAAAATCCTGGCTGCCCTCATAACCCACCCGGAAGCCGCCAACTTTGCGCATGAGGTCGGTGCGGTAAACGCCCAGGTGGGAAACAAAATTTTGTGAGTACAGCAGGTCCGGGTTCCAGTCGGACTTGAAGTGAGGGTCAAAACGGCGGCCGTGCTCGTCGATCTTGTCTTCATCCGAATAGATAATGCCCGCGTTGGGATGCTGGTTGATCGCCTGCACAACGTAAGCCAGCGCCTGGGGATGCAGCGCATCGTCGTGGTCAAGCAGCGCGCAGTAATCGCCCGTTGCAAGTTCAAGCGCGTCGTTGCTGGTGCGTGAAATGTGCCCGTTCTCCGCGCGGAAATGGCACTTGATCCTGGCATCAGATTTCTGCCACGCCTGCATGACGCGAACCAGTACAGGATCGTTTGAGGCATCGTCCACCAGGCAGAGTTCCCAGCGGTGATACGACTGGGCGCGCACCGAGCGGATCATCGCGGCCAGCAGTTGCTCGTTGGTTTTGTAGACCGGCACCAGGATCGAGATAAGCGGCGCCAGTTCAAACCCTTCTTCGACAATCAAGGCCATGCGCTTTGATTGTCGATCTTCGACCTCGGTCAGCCAGCGACCATAGGATGCCGTGGGGGCGGTGCGGGCGACAAACGTCGAATCGTAAAAGGTCGCGGCCGTGTCATCCCAGCCGGCTTCAGTCTTTGTTGCCAGCTGTGCAATTTCATCCCGCGCGCCATCCAAAGTCAGACCCTGGAAGCGCTTGTGTTCATGGATCAGGCGCTCCATCACGCTATCCAGGGGCGGCTCTGCCAGGGCTGTGATATGGAATGCGCTGATGGCAAACAGCCCCTTGCTGGTGGTCGGGTCCAGGCGCAGTCGGTAAGGAACTGCAGGGACGAAAAAGTAGCGTTCCTGCGCTTTGCCCGACTCGATACTCAGCGAGATCGAGGCTTTTTCATCAAACCCGTCGCCGTAGTCAAAATACAGCTGGGTACGCTGGAAGTCGTACTCCATGTCGATCTGAATGTGGAAGTGATACCAGCCCGCACCGGGCAGGGTCAGGCCTACCAGAAAATGCGGGTCTTCACCTACCGCCAGCCACTTGTCGCCGGCGGGCTCAAGATCGTGCAGGGGTTCGAGTTTTTTGGCAAGCGAATCGCCCAGAGGGCCTGAAAACAGCGACATACGAAAGGGTCAGCAGGGTCAAAAGTTGCTATCATAACGGGCTGCCGAACAAGGCGACAGACAAAAACAAATTTTGTCTGGCCTGATGACTGGAGACGACCCGATTGAGTGACGCTGAGCTACGCGAAAAAGACGAGCAGATTCGCCAGCTCTATGTTGAGCTGCAGACGCAGGCAGCGCGTATTGATCGGCTGCGGGATGAAAAGACCGCGCGGGAAGTTGAGCTGGAACGGATCTACGGCCGCCTGTCGTGGAAGGTAGTGCAGGCGCTACGTAACCTGCGGATTACCCTGTGGTCCTGGCCCATCCATACCTGGCAACGGCTGCGGTATCCTGCCGCGCCGGACGTCATTGCAGAGCCTCCGCCTCCTGTTTTCCCCTCAATGGAGCCACCCCCGGCCGAGGCAGCGCTGCCTGAAGTGCCGGCTGTCGCAATCACCGCATCTCCTGCGGATGGTGAGGGAACGGCGCCAGAGCCCGCCCGAAGGCCGGCAAAACAAAAGCTGCCGCCGATGGTGCAGGGCAAGCTGCTGGCCTTTTACGAAACCAACCTGACACCTGTGGCGGGTGGTTGGAACGAGGCCGCGCTGGCCAACCTTGCTGATCTCGGCAATCCGCTCGGCCAATACGACGTTCGCAACCCCGCGGTGATTCGCCTTCATGCGCGAACAGCAGAAGCCATGGGCATAGACGGCTTTTGTTATCACTACCGCAGCGACGCGATGACCCGCACCTTTGAGGGGCCCATCGCGAACCACAAACAGTGCCTGGACACAAAGCTGGAGTACTGCCTGTGCTGGTCGCCGGATTCCGAGCCACCCGGGCGACTGGAACTGGTCGAGCAGGTTTGTATTACCCAGTTCATTGAATACGCTGCCAACTTTTTTGGTGATGACCGTTACCTGGAAGTGAATGGCCGGCCGCTGGTGATTGTGCGCGGTGTGGGTCCGGCGCTCTATCACAGGATTGTCAGGGTATGGCAAGCATGGGCGCGTCGAGCCAATGTGGACCTGGAGATACAGGGTTGGGTGGTGGTCGGCGATGTACCGCAACTGCGCGAGCTTCCCACGGCAGACATCGAGCAACTGGCTGCTGCGTTAGCCGCGGATAACAGTCTGTACGCGCTTGAACTGCTGCCTACCCAGACAGCAGAGGAAGCAAGCTGGATCATGTCCCTGCTGCGATCTCAGCTTGGTAGCGGCAAGGTGGTCATGGTTGATGCCTGGAACGACTGGAGCGCGGGTCAGTGCCTGGAAGCTGACGCCGAACCCTGGCTGTCAATTCGCAGGACGTTGGGTGAACAACACAAATTTGCCAATGCAGTGACGCATAACACAGAAGGTGTGCTGGTGCTGCATTCAGCCGCGGTACCAGGCGAGGTTCTGGATGGTCTGATTGATCGACTTCAGGCGTCTAGAGTACCCACCCAGCAACTTGAAGTTGATGAACGTATTGACGCCAGTTTGCTTGCTACATTACTCGCGCCATTTGAGCAGCAGGGGATTAGCTCGGCACTGGTGCTGGGCACGCCAAGAGTTGTTCGCGAGCGTCTGTTTGAACGTGGCTGGCGTGTCGAACGTATGGAAACTCGCGTGGTGGATACGCTTGCCGAACTACCGCTCGCGCGGCTTGGTTACTGGCGGCCTGCCATTAGCGTGGTGGTCCCGGCCTCGCGGTTTCGCTCGCGCAAGGCCGCCACGCGCCTGCTTCAGGATCTGGCTAACCAGACGTTACCCGCGCTGGAGATATTCCTGCCGCCAGATTGTATCGATGTCGCCAGGACCCTGGGTCTCACCCATGCCAGGCCGTTTGATGGCAACCTGTTATCGGTTGCCAGTAAGATCAACGGCGATTATGCCTGGATTGCCGACGGCGATGATTTCCAGGACCGGGACTGGCTGCGCGATGCCAGCCGCGCCATTGGTCGAGCGGAACTGGTGGGTGCCTTTTTTGGAGCGCCTAATAACATAGGCTTGCAGTTAGGCGACCGGATCAGCCCCGGCAGTCATTTTTACCTCGAACTGCTTGATCGAAATATCCTGGGCAAATTTAACCATTTGCTGCTTCGAACGGCCCAACTGAAATCGTTGATAGCAGAAAGTTCAGCGGTTATTGAAGAATTTACCTCGGCAAGAGACTGGTTGCTCTGGCTGTTGCTGCTGCAGCAGGGTGATCTGGTGATTGGCGATTTTGTCAGTGCAACGGGACGCGAGGACCTGGCGGTCGATGATATGACTGCCGATGCGATGCGAACATGGTTCCTGAATCAACGGGAGGTGAGCCTGGGTGCGCTCGCAAGTACCCTGCGAATCAACGAATTACCGGCGCCGAAGCGGGCCGACCTGGATCGCAAGGTAGCCCTGCTGGCGCAGTCGCTGCACCTGGAGACATTGACTTGAGCATTCGGACACGCCTCGGCCGGTATCTGCTCGGCGACAAGGCAGAGCCCAGCCGCCAGCCCACCAGGCACGCAGGCGCAACTGGCACGCACGTGCTGGTGCTGGGCAAAGCCAAAACTGGCACCACGTTTTTGTCCAAGGTTATCCAGAATTCCCTGGCACCCTGTGACTATGCACTTGAGCCCAAAGACGTTGCGTTTTTCCACGAGCTCTTCGAACAGGGTCGCAATGGCAACATTGTGGTAAAGATTCTGTACGAGCACTGGGACAGAACACCGCACCTGCGCAACGCACTGCTGGCCAACGAACTGCCGCTCAAGTTTCACAAAAAAGTGCTAATTGTGCGCGATCCGCGCGATGAGTTGATCTCGCGACTGCTGTACATCGTCAAGCCGTTAAAAGACCAGGGCAAACTGACGCCTGAGAAACTGCAGGCCTGGCTGGCTGTGCTGCGGCAGAAGGAGAATGACCCAGCCTCAATCAGCGTGGTTGAAATGATTGAGCGACTGGACGAGATTTTTGGCAGCCACTTTCTCCAGGGTTTCCAAAACGCGCTGGACGTGTTCACCGGGTTCTATCACCACAAACCGCCGGATATTTATGCGATTCGCTACGAGGACGTGGTGGACCAAAAGGTTGAGAAGCTCGAGGAGTACCTGGGCTTTCCCCTCGACTACGCGCTTGGCAATGACGAATACATTAATCGCACCAAACGCACGGGCTCCTACGGTGCCTGGAAGTCGATCTTCCTGCCAGCGGACGTTGAAGTGCTGACCGACATCATGACGTCGTTCATGAACCATATTGGCTATAACTGCTGGGCGCTTGAGCCGTTAGATGCGCTGGATAAACAACACATGAGTGAGTACGTGACGCGACTGGTGAGTTCAAAATGACCACCCAAGTATTGTCATTTCGACCGCCACCCCACGTCGTTTCTCCCGGAGCACCCCATGTCGTTTCGACCGGAGCAGCGCAGCTGCGAAGCGGAGAAATCTCATACTCAACCCCGAGATCTCTCCACTCCGGCCCTACGGGCCTGCGGTCGAGACGACGGGGAAAGGCAGTGCTGCCGCGACGGCACCCAAGTCGTTTCGACAGCCACCCCACGTCGTATCGACCGGCACCGCCAATCTCCGATGGGCCG
>CAYGNA010000293.1:0-5572 GCA_964351065.1 uncultured Pseudomonadales bacterium | reverse complement strand
GTCTCAGTTTCTCGGAAAGTGGCAGCAGCCGCGGCGGGGGAGCAAGACTCGCAGGGGCTTGCGGAGGAGAAAGGTCAGCCCGGAGGGCCGCAAGCCGCGGCGAAAAACCTTTACCCCGCCGCGGCTGCGATCAATCCAAAACCAGAACAAACAGACTCTTCGAGACTTAACTAACCCGCAAGAATCGAATTCAACGTCTTGCTGGGGCGCATCGCTGCTATCACTTTCTCAACATCCGGGTGGTAATAGCCACCCATATCAACAGGTGGCCCCTGGATATCAACCAGTTCAGCAATGATCTTGTCTTCGTTTTCCGCCAGTGCTTTCGCAAGCGGTGCAAACTGCGCTTTTAGATCAGGGTCTTCATCCTGCGCGGCCAGCGCTTCGGCCCAGTACATACCCAGGTAGTAATGGCTGGCACGATTATCCGGCTCACCCGTCTTGCGCGAGGGGGACTTGTTGTTCTCCAGCAGCTTGCCCGTGGCATCATCCAGCGCTTCGCCAAGAATACGCGCCCGTGTGTTACTGGTCTTTGCTGCCACATCCTCGAGTGATACGGCCAGTGCCAGGAATTCACCCAGCGAATCCCAGCGCAGGTGATTCTCAGCCTCAAACTGCTGCACATGTTTGGGTGCTGAACCGCCGGCGCCCGTTTCATACAGGCCACCACCGGCCATCAGCGGAACAATTGAGTACATTTTGGCGCTGGTGCCAAGCTCAAGGATCGGGAACAGGTCTGTCAGGTAGTCGCGGAGCACATTACCCGTCACGCTAATAGTGTCTTCGCCATGACGAATACGCTCCATGGTGTGCCGGATGGCCAGATCCAGGGTCATGATCTGGATGTCCAGACCTTCTGTATCGTGGTCTTTTAGGTACTTCTGCACTTTCTCAATCATCTGGGCATCGTGGCCGCGGTGTTTGTCGAGCCAGAATACGGCCGGTATACCCGACTGCCGGCTGCGATTAACGGCCAGCTTGACCCAGTCTCTAATCGCCGCGTCCTTGGTCTGGCACATTCGCCAGATATCGCCGGCCGCCAGTCCTTCATGAGATATGAGGACATTGCCAGCGGCATCGACGATGCGAACAGTGCCTGCGGCAGGTAATTCAAACGTTTTGTCATGGGAACCATACTCTTCTGCTTGTTGAGCCATCAGGCCAACGTTCTGGCAGGTACCCATTGTGGTCGGATCAAACGCATCATGATGCTTACAGAAGTTGATAACCTCCTGGTAAATCGTCGCATAGCAGCTATCGGGGATGATGGCCTTGGTATCGCGAAGATTGCCGTCAGCAGTCCACATCTGGCCGCCCACACGGATCATTGCTGGCATGGAAGCATCAACAATCACGTCACTTGGCACGTGCAGGTTGGTGATGCCTTTGTCCGAATCAACCATCGCGAGTCCCGGGCGATGCTCGTAACAGGCACGCAGGTCAGCCTCTACCTCATTCTTGAGTGAAAAAGTCAGACCCTTGACCTTGTCAAGCACACTGGCGAGACCAAGATTGGGATCAACGCCAAGCTCTTCAAACAGCGCCGCATGCTTCTGGAATGCCTCGGCAAAATAGACGCTCACACCATGACCAAAAATAATGGGGTCGGAAATTTTCATCATGGTGGCTTTGAGGTGCAATGACGCGAGCAGTCCAGCGCGTCTTGCGCCTTCAAACTCTTCTTCCAGGAACTTGCGAAGCGCAGCAACACTCATGTACATGCCATCAATGACCTCACCATCGGCCACAACAACCTTCTGTTTCAGAACATGAATACTGCCATCGTCCTTCACCAGTTCGATTCGAAGGTCTCCGCCCTGTTCTACGGTGACAGACTTTTCACTGTGATAGAAATCGCCACTGCGCATATGTGCAACGTGGGTTCTGGATGACTGGCTCCACTTGCCCATGGAATGGGGATGCTTGCGGGCAAATCGTTTCACCGACTCCGGTGCGCGTCGATCCGAGTTACCTTCGCGCAGCACTGGATTGACTGAACTGCCAAGTACGCCCGAGTACCGCTTCGCAATCTCCTTTGCCTCTTCAGTGGTTGTGTCGGATGGGTAGTCGGGTATATCGAAGCCCTGTGACTGCAGTTCTTCGATAGCTTCAAGCAACTGGGGTATCGAGGCGCTGATATTCGGCAGTTTAATGATATTTGCCCCTTCGTCAGTGCGCGCCATTTCCCCGAGCCTGGACAGTTCGTCAGGAATACGCTGTTCTTCGCTGAGCTTTTCCGGAAATGTTGCCAGGATGCGGCCAGCGAGTGAAATGTCACTCAGTTCTATCGAAACGTTTGCCGCGGTAGAGAATTTTTCAATGAAGGGCAGAAATGAGAAGGTCGCAAGCGCAGGCGCTTCGTCGGTGTAGGTATAGATAATTCGCGAATTGCTGTCTGCCATGTTTGTCCCGCCGTTAAATCAGATGAAAAGATCACACCGGCCCAGCTGGGCCAATATTGCCATTCTGGAAAGCGCGCATTGATATCAGCTGTCGCGGCAAGCGTCAACATACGCCCGGCGACCACTTTCGTGGTGCGCATTGTACACCGCCTGCCCCTCCGGAATCTTGCCTATACGCTGCCAGGCTCAGTCAGGATCTTTAAGCAGGTCTCTCGCCCGCCTGGAAACCCCAAGCAGACCGGGCTCCGGATGTTGGATCAACAGGCTTGGGACCTCAGCAAGCAGAACGCTATGCCGACCCTTATTCTCAAAACCCTCGCGAAACCTGCTGGTTTGAAGCAGATCCCCATGCCGCTGCGCAATCCCGCCAGCAATGTAGACGCCATCAAAGGCACCGGTCGATAACACCAGGTTACCCGCGACCTGACCCAGTATCTCCCAGAAAATACCAATGGCTTCAACGGCCACGGCATCGCTTTCTGCACGCGCACGGGCAAAAATTTCTGCCGCAGGAACTGGCTGCGAGGCCAGGTCCCGTAACTGGCTCAATGCCCAGTAGATGTTCTCAATACCCATCCCTGAGACCAGGCGCTCATCCGAAACCCGACCGAACCGCTGCCGAAGTACCCCGAGCAAATCCATCTGCAGGTCAGTCTCTGGCGCAAAACCGACATGACCCGCCTCAGTGATCAGTGGTACAACTCGCCCATCACTGGCAATAAGACCCGCAGCGCCCAGCCCAGTGCCCGGACCAAGCACACAAACCCTGAAGTCCGGCCTGCCAAGATCATGTTCAGGAACACAGCCAATTGTTGTTGTGAACTGCCTGTTAACCACTGGTAGTGAGTATGCCACTGCCTCAAAGTCATTAATTAACAACACCTTGCGGGCGCCGAACGTCGCTGCAAGATCAGCCTGTGACAGATGCCAGGGGTTATTCGTCAGTTGGGCAGTTCCATCTTTGATTGGCCCTGCGACGGCAAGGCAGATCACCTCAGGAGAGCCCACCCTGGCCTGGTCGAGAAACGCTGTAATCGCGAGTCCGGCAGTGTTGTAGTCCGCGCACTGAAGTGTCACCGCTCCGTGAAAGCCATCCTGCGCCGCATCCGCCAGGGCAAATCGTGCGTTGGTCCCACCGATATCCGCAATGAGAATTATGTTATCCGCCAACAACCTGCTCCAGTGTCTCTCGTACAAGGGATGCTATTTTCCCAAATTCGCCTGCGCTGACCAACGCGTTTGGCACAAACCAGGACCCGCCAATACAGGCCACCGCTTCACAGGCCAAATAGTCGCGTGCTGTCCGCAAGTCGATGCCACCAGTGGGGAAAAATCGCACCTCCGGCAACGGGGCTGACAGCGCCTGGATCCTGGCGATCCCACCCTGCAGTTCAGCCGGAAAAAATTTCTGCAGCACATACCCCGCATCCAGCAGCGCAATCATTTCGCTGGCTGTGGCAGCACCCGGCACAAATGCCAGATCAAGCGCTTCGGCAGCATCGAGCAGGCCTGCCGAACAACCAGGACTTACCGTGAAACTTGCGCCCGCACTTGCCGCCGCATGCATTTGCTCTGCTCTGCGCACGCTGCCCGCCCCAACAATCATCCCGGGTACTTCCTCCACCACGCGCTCGATTGATGCCAGGGCAACCGGTGACCGCAATGTGATTTCTATTGCCCCAATGCCGCCGGCAAGCAGCGCCCGGGCCAACGGCACGGCGTCATTCTCGTTCTGAATAACAACAACTGGCATCAGGCGAATATCCGCGAGGATCGCTTGTGCATCCATATCAAATCTCCCAAATGACGCCCATTGCGCTTCATGTGGTATCGCTACCGCGTTCCCAAGGACAAAACCGGTAGTCGCTGGCCGCTGCTTGACTCTGACCTTCTACCCCTGCCCCGGGTCGGATCAGCCAGCACAATATCACCATCCCTGATCCGCCCTATCATAACGCCTCGGCCCATATCTGACGTGCCGCGTTAACATGCCTATACTTTGTCCGTGCACATGCTAATCCCCCTCGCGTTTATTGCATTCATCTCCCTGGGCTTGCCCGATGGACTGCTGGGCGTCGCCTGGCCCTATGTTCGCGAAAGCTACGACCTGCCGCTGGATGCAGCTGGATTGCTCGTACTCTCGAGCACCATCGGATTAACCGTCAGCAGTTTTTTTAATGGCTGGGTGAGCGGCAAACTGGGTATCGGCAGGCTCCTCGCAGCCTGCTCGTTTGTGACGGCACTGGCACTGGTGGGCTACACCATCGCACCGAACTGGCACAGCCTGGTGGTCGCCAGCGTTGCCATGGGAGCTGCCGCCGGCACCATAGACCCAACCGTCAACGGGTTTGTCGCCACCAACTACGGGCCCCGCCTGATGCAGTGGCTACATGCCAGCTTTGGCGTTGGCGTTACGCTGGGCCCCATCATCATGACGCTGTCACTAACACTCACCAGTCAGTGGATTGTCGGCTACTGGTTACTCGCAATGCTCCAGGCTGCCCTCGGCATACTTTTCTGGGTAACAGCAGATCGGTGGAATGGCAGCACCCCAGCCAGATCGTCGCAGCGGTCTGCCTTGCCAACAGCCAGCCTCCTGCAAGCGCTGGGTGCCGGGCGGGTCCAAGCTGGGCTCCTGCTGTTCTTTATTTATACCGGTATGGAAGTATCGGTTGGTTTGTGGACTTTTTCATGGCTCACCGAGACCAGGCAATTTTCACCAACGCAGGCGGGGATAATGGTTAGCACCTACTGGGCCGCGTTCACGGTTGGTCGTATTACCGCTGGTTTTGCTACTTCTTTCGTTTCCGCAGACAGGATTCTGCTGGGCAGTTCGCTGATAGCGCTGTCAGGCACCCTGCTGCTATTCCCGGCAAATAACACCACGACGGGTATTGGCGCAGTCGTGCTGATTGGACTTGGCTACGCACCGGTGTATCCCAGCCTGATGACGGTAACGCGTGGCCGCGTGGGGAGTGACCTGTTTCAGCATGCCATGGGCCTGCAGGTGTCTGCCGCTAGCCTGGGCGTCGCTGTATTGCCCGGCTTGCTTGGCATACTGTCAGCCAGATACTCCCTTGTGATGATTCCCTGGTTCCTGCTGGTGTTGGTTGTGATGTTCCTGTTCACTTACCTGAATGCGCGGCGAGTACCGACACTGGCATAAGGCA
>CAYGNA010000292.1:0-5594 GCA_964351065.1 uncultured Pseudomonadales bacterium | reverse complement strand
ACCTCACCCCATTCCTGTATCGCTGGCAAACCAGGTTTGGCAGTCAGGCGCCTATCGAGCAGTTGGCCGAGACAATGGAGCGGTTGCGCTGTCTGCCACTACCTGCCGGTCTTTGGGAAACAGAAGTGTTACCCGCGCGCCTGGCATTTGACGCAACAGACCTTGATCTGCTGTTCCAGGAAAGCAGTCTCGCCTGGGTTGGTGAAGCGGGCCGTCAGGTAAGCTTTACCTTTACTGAAGATCTGGATCTCTTCGCCCCACCCCAGGGGAATGAAGCTGAGAGCAACGCTCACCAATCATCTCTGGCGCTCGTCCTGCCCGATCCAGTCGCGCGCTACAGCTTCACCTCGCTGATGGATCAAAGTGGCAAGACGGCAAGTGAACTGGGTGAGGTACTCTGGGAAGCTGCATTTACCGGTCTGGTTAGCAATGACAGCATGGCAGCACTGCGCAAAGGCATTGAAAACAATTTCCGCGTGCCAGATGGTGCT
The DNA here is from genome assembly GCA_964351065.1 of uncultured Pseudomonadales bacterium. GTDB lineage: Bacteria > Pseudomonadota > Gammaproteobacteria > Pseudomonadales > Azotimanducaceae > JANQJA01. Next base: position 5,103 of record CAYGNA010000292.1, on the reverse strand, counting down.
GCCCTGTCCAGCACACGCCGGCGGCAGATCAGGCGCGGTGGTTTTAACCAGTGGCACGGTTCAATTCCATTTGCTGGCAACTGGTTTCGCCTAAATTACCCTGAAGTTGCCAGCGACACCATCAGCGAACTTGATCGGGCCAAAGATCGAGTCAGGGTGCTGGTTGATCGTTACGGCATTGTCTTCCGCGAACTCCTGCAACGTGAATCCGTTGCTTTCCAGTGGCGACACCTGTTTCGCGCCTTGCGCTTGATGGAACTATCCGGTGAACTCCTCTCAGGACACTTTTTTAACGGCCTCCCAGGTCCCCAGTTTGTCTCACCGGAGGCACTTCGACTGCTTCAGCAGGCAGCACCACCGGATCTTGTATTCTGGATCAATGCGACCGATCCAATCTCACCAGCCGGGCCGGGCTTATCCGACGGTCGCGAAACCCTGCCGCGCCGGGTGCCGTCGGCTCACCTGGTCTACCACAGCACCAGGCTTGTCATGATCTCCGAACGTAATGGCAAAGCCCTGCGATTCAGTGTTGCGCCCGACCATGAAGCACTAATTCGTTATCTCGGCGTCCTGCATCATCTTTCAGCGCGCCACAGTCGAATGGTTATTGAAACAATTAATGATCTGCCTGCAACCCAAAGCCCCTATTTGGCTGCCCTGGAAACGACTTTTGACATCACCCGCGACTACAAGGGTGTCTACATACAAAGAGACATACAAAGAGACACGCAAAGAAACATGCAAAGAGACACAAAGGGACATCTGGACGAATGAAAACACTGTTGATGACCCACCCCGACTGTAATCGCCATATGCTTCCCGGACATCCGGAACGGCCCGAACGACTGCTCGCCGTCATGGATCATCTGACCAGGACCGGAATCGCGGCAGACATGCAGTTGGTGCTGGCGGAAGAAGTCAGTGCTGAGCAACTGGCTCTCGTGCATCCACCCGCGTTGCTGGCAGATATTCAAGCCAGAGAGCGGCCTGACCGGATTGTGATGGTTGACCCGGACACCTACCTCTCGGGTGGCAGTACCAGGGCAGCAAGACTTGCCGCTGGTGCATGTGTACAGGCGACGCAAATGATTCTTGATGGCACTGCAAAACAGGCATTCTGCGCCGTCAGACCACCAGGGCATCATGCGGAAATTACCGAGGCCATGGGCTTTTGCCTGTTTAACAGCGTTGCAGTGGCCGCGCGATGCGCCCTGCTGGATCCAACCATCCAGCGGGTTGCGATACTCGACTTTGACGTTCATCACTGTAACGGCACAGTAGATATCTTTCGCAACGATGAGCGCGTGCTGGTCTGCTCATCCTTCCAGGACCACTTCTACCCACATCGCTACCTGGATTTCACCAACGCTCACATCATCAATTCACCATTGCCTGCTGGTACCGGCAGTCGTGATTTCCGGGCAGCCATTGAGCGGGACTGGCTGCCTGCACTCGATCAGCACAAGCCAGATATTATTTTTGTTTCAGCAGGTTTTGATGCGCACCAGCGTGACCCCGTGGGTGAATTGATGCTGGAAGAGGCGGATTACCGTTGGATAACGCAGCAGATTATTGCCGTGGCACGGGATTTTGCTGACGGCAGGATCATGTCTACCCTGGAAGGTGGCTACGATCTTGAAGCACTGGCCAAGAGCGCGGTAGCTCACGTGGAAGTTCTGCTGGATCAGACGTAATCGCTGATAATAATCTCGTCAATCTGATCAGGCTGGAGAAATTTTTGCGCGTACTCTGCGTACACACCTGAGTCAAGAAACAGCTTGAAGAGCTCGGGGTCCAGGTGTTTGTCCTTCACCATAAAGCTCATGATCTTAATACTCTCACTGAGCTTCTTGGCCTTCTTGTAAGGTCGGTCTGCCGCCGTCAGCGCCTCAAACACATCGGCAATCGCCATAATCCGGGCGGGTATCGACATTTCGCCACCCATCAGTTTCTTGGGGTAGCCGGTACCGTCCATTTTCTCGTGATGCCCGCCCGCAATCTCCGGTACGCGCTCGAGATGCTTGGGGAAAGGCAGGTTCTCAAGCATGACAATGGTTTGCACAATATGATCGTTGATCTTGAACCTTTCTTCTTCCGTTAGGGTACCCCGGGCAATACACAGATTGTAGACCTCACCCAGGTTGTACTTGTGTTCTGGCACGTCCACCTTGAAGCCAAAAGGATTGTCAGGATTGGCTGAATGAACCACAGCATCGTGTTCGATAATGTGATCTGCACGGTCCGCAAGCAGGTCTTCTTCAACAGGCAAGGTCGCAGGCGGCATTCGAGCCTTGCGCTTTGCCTCCTCCTGGGAAACACCGAGCCGGTCATCAAGCGTGCGGGTCCATTTGCGATTGGCAATTTGCCTGACCCGCTCCAACCGTTCCTCAGCCATAAACTCGCCGCCCAGATTACACTCGGCAATAAAAGCGAAGTCCTCATCTATTGCAGCCAATTCGTTCACGAGCGCGAGTTTCAGTGCTTCGGGATCACCACTACCCTCAATCAGTTTCTGCTGACAAGCAATGACCGCCTCACGCTTGACCACCTCAAAACGCATACGTATTTCGTGAATCCGGTCGGTGATGGTTTCAAGTTTGGTGGCCTTGTCGACCACGTACTCAGGTGTCGTGACCTTTCCGCAGTCGTGCAACCATGCGCCAATGTGCAGTTCGTACCATTCCTCTTCATTCAGATCGAAATCGGCAAATGGGGCTGCATCAGAGCGACACGCTGCTGCTGTCAGCATCTCAGTCAGCAATGGCACTCGCTGGCAGTGGCCGCCCGTATAGGGCGACTTGGCGTCCACCGCGCTTGCCATCAACTCGATAAAGGAGTCGAGTAGTCGCTTCTGGGCTTCAAGCAGATTCTGGTTTTCCAGGGCAACGGCTGCCTGGGAAGCCAGGGCTTCAATCAGCGGGATAATCTCAACCGAGAAAGTCGTCACCTCGCTCGTTTCCCGGTCGATAGCGTTCAGCAGTTGCAGTACGCCGATGACACGTTCCTGCCGGTTTTTTAGTGGCACAGCAACGAGAGATTTAGAGCGATATCCAGTGCCGCCATCAAACTTCTTGGTGCCGGAAAAATCAAACTCAGTGGAGTCGTAGGCATCATCTATGTTGATGGTCTGGCCTGTATTTGCAGCGTAACTAACAATTGTATTGAGGTTTGGCGCACCGTTCTCGCCAAACATCTGGACGGGTGGCAGCGTAATCTGCGTGCCACTGGTGCCGCCCTGGGCGATGCCCAGAGAATCGGTACGCACTATCTTGAATTCAAGTTCGTCGTCGTCAGTACGAATATAGAGTGTGCCGCCATCAGCACTCGCGAGATCTTTCGCCTCGAGCAGGATCATTTCCATGAGCCGATCCGGGTCTTTTTCCGCTGACAGCGCAATACCAACATCAATCAGTCGCTTGAACGGAAGCTGCTCTGTGGCCATCTTGTGGATCCGGATGTAACTCAACTGAAGTCACTTATAAAGGGTTCATGCTCGCGCATCAAGAGCAACAGTACCCAATGGATCAAGAGGCGCTCCGTCTGGTAAGCTCCACCCATGGCTACGAAAATTCCCTTTATCTACCAGTACGACTTTGAATATGGCGCACTTGAGCAGGTTTCCCCGCTGGTGCGCCGAATCGTCGCGAAAAATCCCAGTGCTTTTACGTTCAGGGGCACCGGCACCTATGTCATAGGCCATGGTGACAGCGTGGCCGTGATCGATCCAGGTCCGCTTCTGCCAGCGCACATTGACGCGCTGAAGGAAACGCTTGCTGGTGAGACGATCACCCACATCCTGATCACACACACGCATATGGACCATTCACCGGCTGCGGCTCCGCTAAAACTGCACTGGGGCGCAAAGACCTATGGGTATGGCCCACATGGCGCGGGCAAACGGGAAGTCGGCATTGAAGTCGAGGAAGGTGGTGACATGGCATTTACGCCGGACGTGACTGTCAAGCACGGTGACATTATCCGGGGAGAAGGCTGGACAATCGAATGTGTCTATACACCCGGTCACACCTCAAACCACATTTGTTTTTCCCTGGCCGAAGAAAAGATTCTCTTTACCGGTGATCACGTCATGGGCTGGTCCACCAGCGTCATATCGCCACCCGATGGCGACATGACCGCTTATATGGCCAGCCTTGAATTGCTACTGGAGCGGGATGACGAGGTCTACTGGCCAACCCATGGCACCTGCATCACAAACGTCCACGATTTCGTCCGGGCATTTATTGACCACAGACTTGACCGCGAGGCGCAGATCCTGGCGTGCCTGGAGGACGGGATAGCAAGAATCCCCGACATGGTTCCCCTGATGTACAGGGAAACCGATGAAAAACTCTACCCGGCGGCCGCAAGGTCAGTGCTCGCTGCCATGTTCAGACTTGTGGATACAGGTAAAGTCAGTGCCAGCAGCACGCCGTCGCTTGAAGCCACCTACTCGCTCGTGACCTGACGAATACGGCCAAAACCCGTGGCCACGTTCGCTGCGCTGCCACAGGCCAGCGACCCTACCTGAACCCGCGCATGATCTCTCGCGTACACAGCGATACGTTCTGCTGCAAGTGCGTCTATGTTAAGCACGCCATGGTCACTGACATCAACCCGACAGTCCGTGCCGACCCCGACCGGCAACGGCTCATCACTTTCAATGACCAGAGAATCACCCTCACGTCGCACCACGACATTCTCCAGAATGAGATAGCTGTTACCTGAAATGCGTAGCTCGACCCGATGTGGCGTGTCTGCGATCGCATTTATCGGCAGCGTGGACAAGACACCAAGAACCAGGCAGCCCGCTCTCCAGTTCACATTACGCCCCTTGATTTATTACCCATTGACCTCTTGTAAGCAGGAGTCGTGCCATGAAGGTATCTTATTGTTTTATAGGCACTTATTTGAAAAAAGTGACGCAGCGACCGATTGCCACAAACCAAGTGTTAGCAAAATTAACCAGACTTTGCGGATATGTGACGGCACGGACATTCGTGCAGTGATGCAACTCACAGAAATGAAATTTGCCTTTCGCTTATCTTATCTGCGCTCGTTAAAGTTACGTTAACTTTTTACTGAAATGGAGGCACTGAATATGGA
>CAYGNA010000291.1:0-5606 GCA_964351065.1 uncultured Pseudomonadales bacterium | reverse complement strand
GGCAAAGGCTGATTCAGCCGCATTTCGATAGTAGTCCCGATAGTAGTCCCGATAGGAGTCCCGATAGGAGTCCCGATAATAGTCCCGATAGTTTTTCATAGGTCGTGTATGGGGATGAATGCTGAACATTGAACCCGTGCCTGTCACCTGCAACCGCGCCGCGCCCTCCCCCCAGGCGACGTTGAGCGGATAAGGCGCGCCATCCAGACTTGCTGGCGGGTGCTGGCCCCAGCAACACCACGTTCCGCCCTGCCTCGGTCGTCGAAGACGCAGCTTTTGTTAACTCAACCTTCTGAATTGCTGGAGCATGAGTCCAGCGATGATCACAACTAGCCCCAGCCACGTCGTTATGTGTATGTTTTCACCCAACACGTTATGGATAAGTATCAGCGAAAGAAACGGCGACAGGAAAACCAGGTTGCTAACGAGGCTGGTGTTAGGCGCAAGTTTCAGCGCGCGCGACCAGAACAGGAAAGCAAGCCCCATTTCAACCAGACCAATATATCCCGCAACCCCCATACCTTTCAGGGTCACATCAAAAGGTGAAGACATTACCCAACACAGGGTAAGGGCCAGTGGCAACGCAACCAGAAAATTAAGGGTGAGCGCGATGGTTGGTTCGCGACTGTCCCTGATATTGATTATCCAGTAGGAGGCCCAAATCAAGGTTGAACCGAGGGCGAGACCGATTCCTGCCAGACTTGTCACCGGCAGGTGCCACTGTCCCTGCACACAGATCAGGACGACGCCGGTATAACAGACCATCGTTGCCAGAACGTCACGCATGGTAATTCTCTGGCCAAGAATCACGACCGAAAGCACAGTGAGTACAATTGCCCAGGTGTAGTTTATGGGTTGGGCCACCTGCGCTGGCAGGCGATCATATGCCGCAAACAGCACGAGGTAGTACATTAGCGGGTTCAAACAGCCAGAGATGAGTGTGATCCGCCAGTGAACCCTGAATGTGTTGGCGAGTTTGCCAGCATCACCCTGCACCGAGAGAGCCGTAAGCAGCACCAAACAGGAAGTCGCGCAGGCATAAAGGATCAGTTGATAGATATCCAAAAGCTGCAGCGCGAGTTTGAACGCGGTAGCTACTGTCGACCACAGGAGCACGGTTATACCGGCATACCAGTAGGCCCTGGTTATGTTGTCCAAAGAATCATCCCTAAGTCGAAGCCAGGGAATTCTAATGCATTGGCACCCGTCAGGTGGGCGGCATTAAACCCAGAAATGGCACGACCCTTTCATGATCACCCGGCACCATGCCAGCAAGTTGCTCCTGGGTCTCCGCCAGCAGCGTTCGGTTTTTAAGTTCACTTCGCTTGATATCTGCTTCACTCCAGCCTGCCGGGTGCGGCGTCTCTTGCATTGTGATGGTGTAATCAGGCCCCAGAATGTGTTCTGCCAGCCATTGTGATCTAAATGCATGCCAGGGTGTCGTGACGATGCCGACATGGGCCCAGCCACAGGGTTCCAGGAACTGGCGCTTGGTGAAATAAAAATTCCCAATCGTATCCACAGAAGCTTCCTCGAGCAGCAGCGCCTGTGCCGGCACGCCAAGGTCCATCGCGTAATCCCGCATACAGGCAGCCTCGGTGACAGGTGGCCGCCGCGACAACTTCATACTGCAACACCCGGACAGTATTATCTGTGGCGCAATGCCCTCGTGATACAGTTTTGCAGCCGTATCCACCCTTGCCTTGAAGACGGGGTCGTCCGGATTGGTGCTGTAACCAAGCACGATGAGTACGTCATGAAATGCCATGGCAGGAGTATGACACCAATTGAACAAGATGCTTATACAACCATTAAACAGGGTCAGCCGATGGCGATACCAGTCGCTTATAGACGATGACCTGATGGACCTCGCTGGCACTACCGGTGTCTATTGTTAGATAGATCCCGCGGGCTCGGCATTGTATCGCCTGCCGCTGGGCCACATTTGGTGCCCGGGGCGGGGGTCGAACCCGCACCACCTTACTGCAACAAGATTTTAAGTCTTGCGTGTCTACCAATTTCACCACCCGGGCCGGGCGTGAGGCGTCGTAGTTTACCCCCTCGCCTTAATCTCTGCGAGTGGACAAGTTGCCTTACGCTACGCATAATCAATGTGGCATACAACGTGCCACTTCTTGCCCACCCGCTGGATAGCCAAGTTGTCCGAATCAGAAACGCAGAACACAACCGATGGCCGCAGGCTCCGCAGCCGCGACAGCAAACGCAAGATCGTCTCAGCCATGCTGGAACTGGTGCGTGAGGGACGTATTGCGCCGACCGCCGAGGAAGTGGCGAGTCGAGCAAACGTTGGGTTACGGACTGTATTTCGCCGTTTCAAGGATATGGAAAGCCTGTATGCAGAAATGTCCGTGGCAATCAGCGAAAAAGTGGCGCCAATCATCGATGAGGCCCTGGGTCACGAAGACTGGTGGAACAATTTTGCCCAACTTCTTGTCAGCCGCCTGCGAGGCTATGAACACATCATGGCTTATCGCATTGCAGCTCACGCTCTCAGGTTTCATTCCAATATCCTGCACAGTCGGCATCGTCAAATAGTGCGTGATGAACGCGAGCGGCTGATCGCTTCACTCCCTGCGTTTTTACTGGAAGACCGGGTCCGTATCGAAGGGCTGGAGGCTGTGCTCAGTTTTGATATGTGGAACCAGCTTCGAAATGATCAAAAGCTCTCCGTAGGGGCGGCGAGTAATGTGGTTTACCGCCTGGTCAACGCACTGCTTCCAGAAGCAAAATTGGGCGTCGCTGACACATTCACTACACCAACCTGACTCTAACGGGGTACATCTATGTTGAAGCTCTACTACTCTCCGGGCGCCTGTTCACTGGCTTCGCACATTGCGCTGGAAGAAGCTAAAGCGGATTTTGAGGTTGTGCGCGTCAACTTGCGAGGTGGTGAACAACTGGCTCAGGACTACCTGCAGCTCAATCCCAAAGGTCGTGTACCCCTGCTGGTGACAGATGAAGGAATCCTGACAGAAAACCCTGCCATTCTGCTTTACGTTGCGATGCGCAAGCCAGCAGCTAACCTGGCACCACTCGATGATGCCTTCCAATTGGCCAGAATGCAGTCATTCAATGCATACCTTTCCAGTACGGTTCATGTTGCCCATGCCCACGGCCCTCGAGGTATCCGTTGGGCAGATGAGGCATCGTCACTTGCCGACATGAAACGCAAGGTGCCAGAGACAATGTCAGCGTGCTTTGACCTGATAGAGAATGAGTATCTGGAAGGACCCTGGGTGCTAGGTGACCAATACACAGTAGCAGATGCATATCTCTTCACCATCGCTACCTGGCTCGAGGCAGATGGTGTTGATGTTACGCGATTCCCCCGGGTGCTCGCACACCGCACCGCGATGCAGAACCGGCCTGCTGTTGCTGCAGTGCTGACCCGGGAAGCTGCATGAGCCTGTGCATAACAAATCACCAGGCTGGACGAGCCGCGAGTCGCAACCTGGAACATTGCTGAGCCGGGCTGGACTGAACTGCATGGTCATTCCTTGATCGGGAATATTATCGGTTCGAGCTACTTGATAAACCGATCAAACCAGTCCTTCTGCACGTTCATTCGATAGCGTCTCAGCGCTGGGCGCCCGCCTATCTGGGCACCGTGGTTGCAGTTCCTGAGGCGAATCAACTCCACTTTACAGCCGTGGTCCTCCAGTGCGGTGTAGAACTGTTCAGCCTGTTCCATCGGGCAGCGAATATCATTTTCGCCCTGTATCAGCAGGGTTGGTGTCTTGCAGTTGTGCGCATACGCAAGTGGTGATCGCTCCCAGTATTTTTCAGGAATCTTGTGGATAGCACCACCAATTTCCAGCTCAATCAGGGCTTTACCGGCATCAGATGTGCCCCACATCGACAGCATGTTGTAGACACCCTGCTCTGGTACCGCAGCCTTAAACCGATTCGTGTGGCCAATCAGCCAGGCAGAGAGATGCCCGCCACCAGAGATGCCGGTGACGCCCAGCTTATCCTTGTGGGCAATTTTTCGTCGAACAAGCTCATCCAGGAATTTATTGAAGTCCTCAAACTCCGGATCACCCCAGCACCCCAGAATGGAACGACTGAATTTGTTGCCGTAGCCTGTTGATCCGCGGGGATTCATAAACGCAACCGCATACCCTGCACCAACCAACTCATGCAGGTCGAACCAAAAGCCGTGACCATACCCGGCATGTGGGCCGCCGTGAATGGTCAGAATGGTCTTGTAAGGTGCGCGTACCTGCTTCGGTGTCATCACCCAGCCTTCGATGTTCACGCCACAGCCACTCTGCACCTCAATGCGCTCAACGTCCGGCCACTGGAACTGTTTGTGCCAGGTGTCATTGTGATGTGTCAGCGCAGTCAGTTCGCCAGACTTAATGTCCATCAAAGATAGCGCTGGGGGCGTGATCGAATTCTGGGTAATCACCAGAACATTGTCTCCCTGACGATCCTGCAGATGCACAAGCATTTCTCCGCTGGAGACGGGTGATGCAGACTTTCTGCCGTCGAGAGAGATCCGGTTAACATGAACCTCGCCGCCACGGGTAACAGCAGCAAAGGCCCATCGATTGTCATCATCAACCAGTAGCCGACTCGACAGCCTCACCGGGATATGTCCTTGCACCCCAGCGCCCACCATGACATCCAGCGCTGTTGTACGATCAGAAATACTGCCACTGGCAGGGTCAACGACAAGTAATGCAGCCTGATCTGCGAGCCCCGTCACCGACCCGATACAGAGTAATCGTTTACCGTCTTTCTTCCACGCAACCTGGTTGAGGCGCTGGTTTCTCACGATCAGACGATTTGATTTTCCCGTGACTTTTACGATATGGAGATTAGCCTCGACAAACTCCTGTTCCGGATTGCCAGACGCAAGGTAGGCAAGCTGTTTGCTGTCTGGCGAGAACGCAAAACCCATCACCATGCTTTCTGCCTGCGCAACCACCCGCGGCTTTTCACCTGGTTTCATGACAAAAAGTGATTGCGAGATATCCTGCAGGTAGCCAGGCAATGGATCAAAACGATACCAGGCGCGTTTGATTCTCGTATGGCTGTTTTCACCTGATTCGGGTGGTGGCGCTGAGGCCGTGGCAAAGGCGATCAACTTGCCATCTGGCGATAGATCAAATGGCCCTGCCCCTTGAGGTAGATCCGTCAGCGCCACGGCTTCACCACCACTCACAGGTATGCAATATATCTGCGGTAACTTGTCTCTTGTCGAGAGAAACAGCAGATCTTTCCCGCTGGCGGAAAACCTGGGGTTATAACTGCTGCCATTGCCTTGTGTCAGGCGCTTCGCTTTTCCGCCACTGGTATCAATTAGCCAGATCGAACTGATTTGCCGTTCTTCTTCTCCCTCACCAATGGTTTCTGACAGAACATAGGCTGCAAGTGTGCCGTCTGGCGACAGTACCGCGTCAGCAACGTATTTGATCTCGTATATATCGTCCTGGGTAATTGGTCGTTTGCGAGGCCTGGGGGTTTTGTTTTCTTTCTCTGCTTTTTTTGCTTTCACCATAACCATCTGCTGCCATTGGGAGAGGACTCGGCAAGGATAACCCACTCGTCCCTGGCGCTGCCAACATCCACTTTAGAAC
>CAYGNA010000290.1:0-5619 GCA_964351065.1 uncultured Pseudomonadales bacterium | reverse complement strand
CCGTGACAGAGTAGGTGCCATCACCATTGTTGACCGCGTTCGCGAGTATATTGGTCGCTGCATAGGTTGGATGCGCTTCACCATTGCCGGTGTTGGAAATCTGTTGTGCTGAAGGCGATGCCCATCGTTAGACTTGCACCCTGCCACAACGGGTCAGTGGCAAGATCATAGGGATTGCCGGCTGCATAGGTGACACTAAATGTAGCTGTCGGAGACTGACCTGGCGCTGTATTCGTGATGCTCGCGATGGTGACATTGATGTCTGCCATTGCATCCAGCAGGTTGTTACGATGGTCTTGCGCAACACTCCCGGCAATTCCACTTGGGTTGTGGCAACTCTGGCAGCCCGAATTGTCGACCTGACCACCAGCGTGCATACTAAAATCAACGTCATCGTGACACGATCCGCAAGCGCTCATGGTGGGCAGTTCTGCCCAGTTATCCCCGTTGCCGGTGATCACCGGAGATACAATCAGCGCAGTTGCGCCCGTTGCCGTACCCGCATGACACTTCTCACAGTTGTTTGCAGCCTGCGGATAGGCAATATGGCTGTAATCATGCCGGCTGTCCCTGAAACCATAAACAACAAACTCACCACCTGCCTGCACACTGGGTAAGTTTTTACCCATATGGATTCGGTGGACCAGCACAGCAAGATCCATACTTTCCTGCGAGTTAGGCTCACTGGTGCCGGCGTTGTGGCAGGTCACACACAATTTGGTCTCCTGCCTGCCGCCACCGTGCAGCGCAAGTGGGTTGTGACAGGTATTACACGCTTCGGTTGCCACGACATCTTTTGTCAGCAGGCCTGAGGTTGCGCCGGTTGCCGGAATCCAGTCATAAGTAGGATTGATCACAGGCCCACCTGAAAACTGCACCGCTACCCTGTGGGTCAGGGTTGGTTCAAAGGCTACTGCCATCGGCGAGGTCACATTGGTGATGTCGGTGCCAAAGGTATAGGTATATGTGCCATCGCCATGATCAACCAGTTCACCACCACTGTCTGACATGGACTGGATAGCCGGCGCGTTCTCTGGATGAACCGCGGGCGTCTTTAATCGATTGATATACGATTGCCATTGCGCTGAGTCGCCATTGGCACCCGGTACCAGTTTGGCGATATGAAACCTGACGTTGCTTGAGGTGAGCCCCGTCAAGCCAACACCTGCGCCATCAGCAACAGAAAAGTTAACCACTGGCGGGGATTCAACCGTAACAGCGGTTATTGCTGCTGTTGCTGTGGACGCCTCCGCATAGCGATTGGGTTGTGGTATCGGTGGCAACGGTGCCGGTGGCGTAACATTGCCATTGGCGGCCGGGGGTCCAGGCTGCACATCCGGTGCAGCAGTACCCCCACCACCCCCACTACAGGCTGCAACCAGCAAAAGTACCAGCGCCAGCGCGCCTGTCTTCAGTGTTCTGTCAGAAATCATTACAATTTTTCTCCCTAGAACCTGGCGCTTATACCAAGCGTTAACATATTCACATTTTCGTTCGGGTTAACCTGCCCAAGCGTCAGCACCTTATTCATGTCGTCAGCCGCGAGCCTTGCAAACTGCCAGTTGTCGTCTACAAACCGCAGGTAACGATGTTCCACTGACAGCGTCATACCTGGTCGAAAAGCAAAAGCCAGCGTGGTTAGCAGATTGTGCATATCGGTTTTGATCGCGGGGAAATCCCCACCTGCCAGGTCTCGCGCGCCAAATGTAGTGACCTCATATATTTCGCTGGCATGCAGGAAGGTGTAGTTCGTTGACGCGGTTAGCCGATCTGATACCTCCCATTGAAATCCCAGGTCTATCGAGTAGCGCTCGCCCTCCTGGTCAATGTTGTAGTTTCGCGTTGGATCGCTGCCCTCGGGCAGAGGCGCGGTAACCACATTAGCGGGCTTATTAAGCCCGCCCAGAAAATCCCGGCCGGTCTGGTTACGGCCACTGTCACCAAAATCGAACGTCATCCAGCCACTAAAACCCTGCACACTGTACTGTGCCGAAATGTTCACGTTGGTTTCTGTAACGTCTGTCAGTCCCAGATCACTCTTGTCAAAATCCACTTCCCTCGACTTGAGCAGCCCCTGCAACTGCCAGGTTTCCGACAGCATCCAACTCACTGACCAGGCGATCGCGCGCGCCTCCTGATTGGCCAGGTGGTACTGGCGCAAGAGCGGATGATTGGTCCAGCGCTGGTCGTCGGGCACCTGGTTAATAAGGTCAACAGCCAACTGGGTGATAAATGAGCGTGACCACTCATAGGTGCCGCCTGCAAGATCCTCTGCACTGACTTCAATGCGGTGTTTCACCCGATCTCCTGTATAGGGCGATAGCACCAGGGTAATGCGGTCTGTTTCAGTCTCATCCACTGCGGCGTAGTCCCGCTGGGTTTTGGTGTAGTCGTAGGAAACTGAGACTCTTGACTTGTCGGGGAATCGGTAACGGCCTTCGATAGTCCAGAGATCTTCCTGATGCGACAACGGTCGATTAAACACTGCAAACTGCGATGCTGGCTGGTTAGCCCCATCTCCACGCACGTACTGCCAGGCTATTCGATCTGCCTCATTGGTACGTTCGTCAAAGCGATACCTGAAACGCAGCGATGCCCGATTGTTCAGTTGTGTAAACATTTCGGCGTTCAGCCGACCTGTAGCGAGATCACTGAACAACGCATTTGCAGGCAGTGATTCCTGCACCGCAAGATTCGGATTTGCGGTATAGGGAACCAATGGTTCCTGCTGACTCGTTTCACTCATCGACGCGTCCAGCGACAGTCGGATCTTGCGGGACAGGATCAGCCCGGCCCTGGTCGACAACATGACACTGTCATGGTCAGGCGCCGGGGCGAACCCGCCCGTGCCAGCCGGATAATCAATGCTGCTCCCAAGGCCACTGCTATAAGGGTTCTGCCAGGTCACAATATTGTTGTCGCCTTCAAAACGGCTGAACAGGGCACGGCCCTCGAGCGAAAGCCGGCTGGTTTGTATCCCCAGGGTGAACCCGCCTTCAACCGTACTCTCATCAATGGGTACCGGGAGCAGGACGGCCTGTGGGTTCGCCGCATTTGAGTAAATGGCAAGCCCCTTGATTTGTGTGCCCGTGCGGTCATCCAGACGCAAACTGGCGCCCAGGTTCCACTGGCCCAATCGCCTGCTGAGGTCTGCTTCGACGGTCTTTCGTTTGGCCTCGTTCTCTGCCTGGTAAGGAAAGGCATTCTGCGCCAGGTCGGGAGAATTCACGCCCGTCACCCAGCCTGTTGGCAGCACCAGCGACGCACCGCCAGAAAAAGGTGTAAACCCTGTGTTGTTCAACTGCAGACTCGTTTCCTGGTATTTGAAGTCCAACACGAGGTCTGTTGCAGTCACAAAGGTAAAGTCGAGGAATCGGTATTCCCGCCCAAGATCCCCAAGCTCAAGCGACCAGTTGGTGTCCCGGTTCTGCGGATCACTGTCTACCCGGTATCCGCCGGTGACATAACCGCCCTGCTCCGACGGGTCGCTGAATCGCCCAAACTGCAGGTTGTCATCCGAAACACCACCCACCCGAACAGTGATTTCATGCCGTGGCGAGGGTGGCGGCGCGGCAGGCGCTACCTCATCGCTGAATGCAAAGGGATCGGTCTCGGCATGAAGTGCTGCGCAAAAAGCCAGCAGAATAACCGCCGATGTCAGCCTGCCATACCCGCAATTCTGGTCTCCGACTCGTCGCATCACCTACCTCATCAACCTGGCGCCGCCGGGATGGTTTGACCCGTGCACCTGTGAATGACAATTGGTGCAACCACGGGCCAACGCATTACTGTCACCGCCCGCAATCGCGGTACCGTCCGGCAGCCTGCTGGGGTGGCCTGCTGCCATATGACATTGCTGACAAAGAAATGGCGGCCGGGTCACCAGCATCGAGTCTGTCGTGCTGCCGTGTGGTTTATGGCACAGACCACAATCTTCTGTGACCGGGTCATGTTCAAAGAGAAATGGCCCTTTGACATCACGGTGGCAGGAGACGCAGGTGTCTACAACGCCTGAGCCAACCAGCAGACTGTCGCTACTACTACCGTGAGGATTATGACAACTGGTGCAAGAGGCCGCGCCCTCGGGTACCGGGTGCCGATGCGGCAATTTGAAGCTCATGGCGACGTCTTTATGGCAACCACCACAGAGCGCCGCCTCTGATCTGTCATCCAGTGCGGCATCAGCCACGTGGGCCTTGTGGCAAGCGGCGCAGGCGACGTCTGCCGCACCATGCCCCGATGCCAGCCAGTGAACCTGGCTGGTGTCATCATGGCAGGAGAGGCAACCGCCATTAACCTCCTCTCCTGAACTGTCTGGTCGGAACACCACATCGGGCGGGTTCCGTCGTCTTTCAAGATGGGCAAGACTGGGACCGTGGCAGTCGCTGCAGGCGACACCGGCGCTCTGGTGACGGAAACTGACGTGCACCTCGGCCGACTCGTGACAATCCATGCACTCGGCTGCAGAGACAGCAGGCACGATGCCGAATGCAAATATCATCAAGAAACCCAGTGCTGCCACATACCTCATTCTTATTGCCTTTATTGCGATAATTCTGGCACTTGGACAGGTTTGTCCCAACGGGGCACGGACACACCGAAGTTACCCCTCCAGACTGCATTTTCCCCACTATCAGTCATTCCAGTCATTGACCCGGGTCAATCGTCCGGCAATACACTCTACAACCAGCTTCAGCCAATAGCCCGGTTTTATACTCAGGTTAACGTCAGCAGGCGCTCGCGGGTAGATTCGTATCTGCTAGAATGTGCCGCGCTGCAAACATCTTTGGTTAAGGAACAATCATGAGTCGCCGCCCGCGTACCCGTCTGCTTGCTCTCAACATAACGCTTACCGCTACTGCAGCTTTACTGGTTCCGGCACCCGGCATCGCCATCGCGGAGACGCTGACGTTAACTGAAGAGTCCTCTGACATCAGAAATCGCACCGAATCCGTGCAGTGGCTGCCAGAATCCATCACGGTTATTGAAAGTGATGAACTCGCCAACACCTGGCGTGATGATCTTGAAGACCTCGAAGCCGACAGCCCCGGCCTTCTCATCGACGCAATGGGGGCAACACCGCGCGGCGCGGCAATCAGCCTGCGAGGTGCGGGTTCCGGTGACGTCAGCAATGCAGTCTTTCCCGCCGTTGCCGTCAACCTGGATGGCGTCTATCTCGGCACGCACGCGAGCCAGAATCAGGTCTTGTTCGACTTTGAGTCAGTCGAGATCGCCCGCGGCCCCCAGGGCACATTCGGCGGCCCACCTGCCATGGCCGGCGCGATCAACATTACACGCACACGCCCAACCGGCAAACTGTCTGCAAAGACGCGACTGGTGACCGGAGACTTCAATAGAAAACGGGTTGATGCGGTACTTAACGTGCCGCTTGGTGAACAACTGGCAGGCAAGGCGTCGATTAACTGGCAGCGCGGCGGCAGCAGGATCATGAATAACGCCACCAACCTGCGCAAGGAGAATGAGGATCATCGCAATGCGGTTGCGCTTTCGCTGCTCTGGCAAAACAACAGCGGTGCCTCAGTGCAGTACTCCTTTGACACCATTGATGACAAGAGTCACGTCCCGGGCCTGCTTAACCTGAGCGACGCCACGGACATT
>CAYGNA010000289.1:0-5657 GCA_964351065.1 uncultured Pseudomonadales bacterium | reverse complement strand
GTTGAAGCTGTTGGAAGACGAAAAGTTTTATATTGGTAAAGGTTGTGAGGCGTGCAACGGTCGCGGTCTAAAAGGCAGGGCTGGTGTTTACGAGTTGCTGAGCGTTAGTGAGCGCGTAGGTGATGCTATCACAAATGGGAAAGATGAATTTGAAGTGCAGGCGATTGCGAGTGAGGAGGGCATGACCGGACTTGTCGAGAATGCGATCCGCATGGCGCGTTCTGGTGTTATCTCCATCTCCCAGGTGTATTCCATCGCCACGGATCTATAGAGAATCGTCCACTTTAAGGCTGGGATCAAAGTCGGTTGTAGTACCGTGCTCCAGCCGCAGTCGCAGCGAAAGATTGTTTTTTGAGTCAGCGTGCGTAAGCGCCTCTTCAATTGTAATTTTGTCATCTTTGACCATTGAATAAAGGCATTCGTCAAAGGTCTGAATACCTTCAAACTTGTCTCGCTCCATGGCGTCCCTGATTTCACCAAGCCGATCCTGTGCGATCAGGTCAGCCATATAGGGGGTGTTCAGCAAGACTTCCACCGCGGGGTAGCGTCCCCCGGCTTTACCAGGAATCAGGCGCTGGGCCACTATGCCGCGAAGATGTTCTGCCAGATCACCCAGTACGTTCTTTCTGGATGAATCGGGGAAAAAGTTGACGATTCTCTCCAATGCCTGGACCGCGTTGCTGGCGTGCAGTGTCGTCAGGCAGACATGACCAGTCTCTGAGTAATGCAACGCATGCTTCATTGCCTCTTCATCACGTACCTCACCGATCACTATCACGTCTGGCGCTTCCCGCAGCACGTTCTCGAGTGCAATCGAATAACTTTTTGTATCGAGACCAACCTCGCGTTGATCAACAAGCGATTTCTTGTGGCTGTGCAAAAACTCAATCGGGTTTTCAACAGAAATAATGTGACCACGGTGATTCGTGTTGCGATAGTCGATCATGGTCGCCAGCGTGGTAGATTTCCCTGAGCTGGTTGCGCCCACAATGAGTATTAAACCGGATTCATTCATGACCAGTGTCTGGAGCACCTCGGGAAGCCCCAACTCTTCCACAGAAGGCACTTTTTCCTTGATGTGGCGCAACACCATCGCACTTTCGCCACGCTGCCTGTAAACGTTGACTCGAAATCGTCCGACGTTGGCAAAAGTGATCGCCATGTTCAGTTCATAGGTACCCTCGTATTCCCTGATCTGATCATCGCTAAGGATGCTGTAAATGATGTTTCGACAGGTCTGGGAGTCCAGCACATCGTGCCCTATTGGCCTGACCTGGCCGTCTATGCTGAGACTGACTGGCGCACCGACGGTAAAGAATATGTCAGACGCTTTACGTCGAACGGCGAGGTCGAGATAGGGGAGGATATCACCGTTCAATTCTTTGACCCTGCTGTTTCAAGTTGAATCGGCAGCCTGGCGTTGATCCAGGCAGTGTTTGGTGACCATGTGGTGATCCAGTCAGTAAATTCGGCTGGCGGCATTGGTTTTGCGATTTCATAACCTTGCCCGAGTAAACATCCCAGTTCCAGTAGCGCCTGCCCAAGCGCAACCGACTCAACGCCCTCGGCAATGACCTGCCGGTTAAACGCAAATCCCATACCAATGACGCTCTTAACAATATTCATATCGGCTGGATCATCCAGCATCCCCTGCACAAAAGACTGATCAATTTTAATTAGACCGGCAGGCAGGTGTCTGAGATACGTCAGTGAAGAATAGCCAGTGCCGAAATCATCAAGCGCGAAATTGACGCCCAGGCTCAGACACAAGGTGATGACTTCTGCTGTCTGTTGCAGGTCGCCCAGTACGCTTGATTCAAGTACTTCGATTTCCAGCGAAGCGTTGGGTACAGCAGGAAAGGCACGCAAGATATCGCGCAGTTGTAGATGAAAACCTGGCCTTTGTAGCTGTGAAGCGGTGACATTGACACTGACCTGAATGCCAAGACCTTCTTTTCGCCAGGCACTCATTTGCGACAGCGCCGCATTAAGCACCCAGTTGCCCAATTCCCACTCAAGATCGTCATTTTCAGTAAATGGTAAAAATGCTGCGGGTACCATGAGACCGTTCACCGGGTGTTGCCATCGAATGAGGGCCTCAGCACCAATCAGTTTGCCGGTATTCATGTTGACCTTTGGCTGGTAGAACAAGAGCAATTCATCATTTTTTAGTGCGGCCCTGATGCTTGCCTGCATCTCACGTCTTAGCTGCAGGGACGCCTCTGTTGACGTATCGAACCAGACATAGCGTGCTTTCCCCCCTTCTTTTGCTGACAACATGGCTATGTCGGCATGGCGCAAGAGGGTGTCGGCATCAGCGGAATCCTGTGGGTAGAGAGTGACCCCTATGCTGACGGTAATGTCGAGCGTCCGATTCTGGATAGCATAAGGGCGTGCTGCAGCCCTTAACAGACGGTCAAGCACAGCGTTACACTCGTCGATGACTGATATGTCATTCAGGATACAGACAAACTCATCACCACCGATGCGGGCCAGTGTGTCGCCGGCTCGCAAGGCACCTTTCATCCGGGCAGCAGCCTGCAGCAGAAGTTCATCGCCGATCTGGTGACCATGTAGATCGTTTATCTCTTTGAATCTGTCAATATCGATGTAGGCTACTGCAAGTGAGCGATTGCGTCGTTGACACAAGCCGATAGCCTGCGCCAATCGATCCGACAGCAGCAGTCGATTGGGCAGGTCTGTTAACGGGTCATGCTGTATTGCATGCTGAAGGTCTTTTTCGTGGACTTTGGCGGCTGTGATATCTGCGCAGAGTGCAACATAGCTAATCGGTGAGTTGTTTTCCATCACGGCGCTGATGGTCATCTGTTCAGCATAGGCCTCACCATTTTTACGGCGGTTCCAGACTTCTCCTACCCAATACCCCTCGTGTTCCAGTGAGCGCCACATATCATTGAATGTGGCAGCAGATTCGCGACCTGACTGTAACACCCGGGCGTTTTGACCTACTAGCTCTGCGCGCTCGAAACCGCTCATTTTGAGAAAAGCATCGTTTACGCTGAGGATGGTGCCGGCAAGGTCAGTAATGAAGATCCCCTCATGAGTGTGTTCAAAGACGTTAGCAGCCAATCTGGCATTGGTTTCAACTTTGAAATGCTCAGTGATATCCAGCAGGCAAAGTCTGATGTCATCACCTTGCTGATTGCCGGATCCCTCAACCAGCAGGATTCTGGGTTCATCGCCTTCTATGTTCAATTTGATCTGGGATACAGGTGCGTGACCTTGCTCCTGTAGCTGAGAGAGCAAATGGTCGAAGGCAGGCAGGTCCTCAACAGCAACAAAGGACGCGAGCAGTCTATCCACTATTTGATCGGTAACAAGTTGCAAAATCTTCCTGGCTTTCAGGTTGACGCGCGTGATGCGGCCAGCTGGATTCAGGGTCACGTAACCAATGGGCGCTGCCTGGTATAAGTCCGAGTACTCCCTGGCAAGTGCTTCAGCCTCGTCTCGCGTTCGTTCCAGTTCCTCGGTCCGAAGCTGCAGTTCAATTTGATGAACCTGGAGTTCATGCGACAGGCGCACATCGTCAACCGGGTCGGGCGACGAATCTGCTTCGTCTGCCAATTTCAGTTGTGCTTCGGCCGCGTCGCGAAGCATTTGACCTTGTGATTCTTTGGCGTCGTCGCTCAAGAGGTCTCCTGATCGTCAATCTTATCCGAGGGTTCGTTGTGCAGGCGCCCCTGCAATGCCCGGACCGTCTCATGCAAAACTGCTTCCAGCGCTTTGGCATCATTGAGTTCCGCCGCCTGGTCAAGGAAGCGCTCTTTGAGTACTGCTTCGGCGTCCTTCAGTTTATTTTCCAGTAACTTGAAACTGGTGACATCGGTAAAGGTGACGACAACGCCGTCAATACGATTATCCCTGGTTTTGTAGGCCATGATTCTCACCCGAAACCACCGCTCGCCACTGGCAGACACCTCGGTTTCACGATACACAAGGCTTCGCAGGACTTCCCGCATGTCCTCGATAAATGTGGGGTACTCAAGTTCGGTATGTAAATCTGTAATTGGTCTCCCGGCATCCCCGGGGAGAAGTTTAAAGATCTTGGTCGCCGGTGTCGTAAAGCGACGTACATTGAGGGCGTCGTCGAGAAAGAGGGTCGCGATGCTCGTGCTGTTCAGGAGATTGTGCATATCATCGCTGGCGCTGAACAACGCCTGGACTTTTGCAGACAGCTCCTGGTTGACGGTTTGCAGTTCCTCATTAATCGACTGCATTTCTTCCTTGGAGGTCGTCAGTTCTTCGTTTGTACTCTGAAGCTCCTCGTTGGTACTTTGTAGCTCCTCGTTGGCGGATGTTAGCTCCTCCATCGTGGCCTGCATTTCCTCCTGTAACGATTGCACAGTGGCTCGCGACTGCTGCAAATCACGCGTCAGTCGGGTCACCTGCTGATGATCATCGAAAGGAGTTACAGCTATCGCAGATGAATCTGCCTCAACGTTGATTTCACTCGAAAAGGCCAGTAGCACCATGCCCGCCAATTCCCCGGGTTCCTTGAGCGGAAAAATGTCAATATTTACAGTCAGTGCTATGCCGCCAGACTCAAAATTGAGGTTGGTGAATGCAACAGGTGTCATTTCATTCTGGGCCCGCCTAAAACCTTCTGAAAGGTAGTGCGCGAGCCCCTCTCGAGCCATCGCAAAAATGTTGTTGTTAACTTTGCCCGCTGCAGGTTCCAGGTATTGTCCGGTTTTCCCATGAATGAAAACGATGTCACCTGCGCGCGTGGTAAGTACTGCTGCCGGGGCGAAGTGATCTAGGAGCAGGCCTTCTGTGAGAGATTGCAAGCTGTTAACGGGCGGATTTTTCGACTTGTCAGAAATGTCAGCACTCCTCTTTCGTAAGGTGCCGCTCAATGCGGATGTTGGTGGAAAGTTATTGAGATTAAAGTCATTGGGACTCATGCCTGCGTCGCTCGCGACTCGTTCATAGACTCTGTTTTTGGTACTAAGTGCACTGAACTCAGCGGACATCGACCCCACAGTCTCAGATGTGCCGAGGATCAAGGCTCCCTTTGCGTTCAGGCTGTATTTGAACAGGGATAGTATTTTTTGCTGCATGGCACTGTCGATATAAATCAGAAAATTCCGGCAGGACAATAAATCCAGCTTTGTGAAAGGGGGATCGGCCATCACGTTCTGTTGCGCGAAGATCACAGACTTTCTAATCTCCTCGCCTATCTTGTAATAATCACCCTGCCGCTGGAAAAACCGCTCTAGCCTGGCCTTGCTCAAACTTGAAGATATATTCTCTGGATAGCGACCAATCCTCGCTTTTTCGATCGCGTCTTTGTCCAGGTCTGTTGCGAAAATCTGGAGTGAATATTTTTGTTCAATGTCGTGCTGGCCAATGACCTCCTGGAAGATCATGGCGAGGGTATAGGCCTCTTCGCCCGTTGAGCAGGCGGGTACCCAGACCCTGAAGTTGGCCCCCTCGGGATTTCTTGCGAGAAAATCCGGTATGACATGCTCCTTAACGAATTCCCAGACAGGCGGGTCCCGGAAAAAGCTGGTGACGCCAATGAGAAGTTCCTTGAACAGCAGGTCTGCTTCAGCGCCATTGTCTCGCAGCAAATGTCCGTACTCTGGAAGACTCTCTAATTTCATCAGCGGCAGTCTACGTTCGATTCGCGCATT
>CAYGNA010000288.1:0-5664 GCA_964351065.1 uncultured Pseudomonadales bacterium | reverse complement strand
AGAATGCACCGGCCATGATTACTATCAAGGTGGATTCAGACAAGATTCGCGACGGAATCGGGAAGGGTGGGGCAACGATTAGCCTGTTCACAGTAGAGACAGGCGGCTCAATTGACATCGAAGACGACGGCACCATTACCATCTTCGGTGAAGGGGCAGAATCACGCGATGCCGCTGTTGAAGCCATTCAGGCAATCACTGCTGAGGCTGAAATTGGCAAGATCTACACCGGTAAGGTGGTCAAGATTGCTGACTTTGGTGCTTTCGTGAACATTCTTCCTGGCAAGGATGGGTTGGTTCATATCTCCCAGATTGCCGAAGAGCGAGTTGAGAAAGTGACCGACTATCTCTCTGAAGGCCAGGAAGTCAGGGTTATCTGCATTGATACCGATCGTGGACGTATCAAGCTGTCCATGAAAGAGGTTCCGGCTGAAGACGGTGCTGCAGACGGCGAACCCGCAGCGGCAGAAGCGGCAGTTGCCGAGCCTGCTGCAGAGGCTGAGGCGCCAGCCGAAGCGGAAGCATCAGTCGAAGTGGAGTCAGATACCCCGGCTGCGACTGAAGAAGAGCAACGGCAGGAAGGTTAATTCCAACTGCTGCAAACAATGAAAAAGGGCCCAATGGGCCCTTTTTTTTGGTTATATGGCAGGTTGGCAACCCACTTGTGGGGGCACTACCTCTCTGTCTACTGTCTATCGGGCTACCGGGCGTCCAGCGCCTCAGACAGCGCAGTGGGGCATTCAGCGTCGGCCAGGCGGCATAGCTCATGACGATTCTTGATGTAAACCTCACGCTGATCGACATCAATAATCCCGTTCTCCTGCATACGGGTAAACGCCCTGCTGACGGTTTCGACGGCAAGTCCAAGGTAGTTACCAATGTCAGCTCGCGACATGGGGAGCCTGAAGGAAACAGGTGACAGGCGACGTTGCTGATATCGAATGGCCAGGTTCAGCAGGAAGGACCCCAATCGTTCTTCCGCTGACATTTTGCTGAGTAACAGCTGAAGATTCTGGTCGTTTCTGATCTCGCGGCTAAGTAGCTTGTACATATGTGCCTGCAGATTCCCGACGTGCATGGAAAGTTCTCGCAGCCGGTCATAGGGAATTTCACAAATAGCAGAAGTCTCCAGTGCCTTGGCAGTACATTGATGGACTTCTTCATCGATAGCATCCAGGCCAAAAATTTCACCAGGCAGGTAAAAGCCAATGACCTGTTCCTCCCCGGACTGGCTCATCGTAAAGACTTTTAGTGCGCCTGCTCGAACAGCATAAATGGCATCGAAGCGATCACCCTGTTCGAAGGCAGTTTCGTTTCTTTGAAGCGGGCGTCCACGCTTGATCAGCGAGTTAATAGCATCAATTTCGTCGATAGCTAGTCCATGTGGAATACAGAGCGCGTTCAGGCTGCACTCCTGGCATGTGACTACGTGTTTAACAGAATTGTCAGGCATGATCATCACTACAGGGGTTTTGAGTATTAAGTTGTACATTCCCAGCGCACACATTGCAATGCTTTCAGTTTGTGGGCCGGGTTCAGGGTGGGTCTACCACCCTCAGGGGATATCGTTCGCAATCAGCTGGCGTATCAAGCCAGTAGCGCCCTTCAAACCTGCGAAAGACCGTGCAGAATTCATTGAAGTTGAGCAACTGCCAACAGACGCTATCCGATGCCCGCCTTGACCATTGGCCGCTCTGCACCCGGTTGCCTGTGGTCAGGCGAATGATGCCGCTCTTCTCAAGTAGTATGGATCGTCCATCTTCAAAATGGAGCTCCCGGTCAACCAGTTCGGCCAGCAGCTCTGGACCCGTGAGCGCTGGTGGGACCGGGTTATTTACCAGATACCGACCCGTGACATACCGTTGGAAGTGACTGACAAATTGTTCCGGTGTCCTGTTAAGTGCAGCCCCGGTATCTCCGCCCGCTCGAATCAATGCCACCACGCGCTCATTACCGTATTCGTTAAACAGGAACTCGCCGAGAAGATAGCCAAGACGCCTCGCGATCTTATTCTGGTTCAGCTCTGTGAGCGTTGGCACCTGTTTGACGGTGACACAGGAGAGTCGAAATGGGGAAACAAACTGCCGTGCTTCGTAGGATGAAATAGCTTCCCAAAGCCAGATTGGGCCATCTGCTATCGCAGGATTGAGACTGAGCATTGCGATTTGCGCCAGTCCTCGGAGCGCGGGTTCAGAGAGTGGGTTGCTGGTGTATAACAGGTTGATTTCCCAGGTTTGACCCGCTCGGCTGATAGTACCGTCAGTACTGGAAACTGTCTGACCCTTAACCTGCTTGTTGAAGCGATTCCTGTCGCTGAAAAACCGCAGACGCACCTGTTGGACATCCGCTGACAGCTCGCTCAGGAGTCTTGCCTGTTGTCGATCCAATGTCAGCTGTACATCGTCCACCATTACCGGCGGCACACCTTCTAGTACCTCATACTCGATTCGCGTCTCTGCCAGGCAAACCCCGGGCAACAGCAGGGATATCAGTATCCAGTTGAATATCTCGATAGGCTTTTTCACTGGGAACTCACAGATGTTAAGGATTGAGTTTAATCATCTCTTCGTCCCCTGCAAGCGAGGGCCGATGAATGCTAGTCTTCGCCTGACGATCAAAACATAAGGGGAGACTCATGCGACTTGAAGGAAAGGTGGCGGTGATTACTGGCGGGACCAGTGGCATAGGCGAGGCAACTGCTGAGCTGTTTATAAATGAAGGCGCCATGGTGGTCTTTTCCGGGCGGTCAGAAGACAAGGGTACCGCGCTTGTTCAGAGACTTGGGGAGAATGCACGGTATGTCAAAGCCGATGTGACAAGTGAGGCCGATATCAAGAAGACGATCGACACGGCAGTATCGACTTTTGGCGGCCTTGATATCCTCTTCAATAATGCGGGTGGTCCAACTGCTGGTACAGTCACTGAAGTTGATGAGGCGACTATCCACTATGCCATGAGCCTGCTCTTTAGCAGCGTGGTGTTGGGTATCAAACACGCTGTTCCTCATATGGAGCAGCGGGGCGGTGGTGCAATCATCAACAACTCGAGCATCGCTGCGATCAGGGATAACCAGGGCGCGCTACTTTACTCTGCAGCAAAGGCGGCGGTGACGCACTATACAAAACTGGCGGGCACCCGACTGGGTGCAAAAGGAATTCGGGTTAACACGATTTCCCCAGGTGCGATTGCAACACCCATATTCTGGGGTGGTTCGGCGCGCGCGAATACTCTCTCAGACGAAGAAAATGCAAGGAAGATGGCCAAGCTCCAGGCTAACCTGGCGCGAGCAACCCCCATGGGTAAATCCGGCGAGGCACTGGATATCGCAATGGGCGCGCTTTACCTTGCCAGTGATGAGGGTCGTTTTGTGAACTGCCATGACCTTGTCATTGATGGCGGCAGGACCTCTCTTTTTAGTGAACCGAGCTAGTTTCTGTCCACGGACCCATTTCGAGCGAAACTGGCGCGACATCAGGATCGTGTCAGTCCACTGGTCAAAAGGTTGACAGGAAATAGCCACCCCGGTGTTTGGTCCTCGCAAATCCGAGCTGGTTTCTGTCCACGGGCCGGTTAACCACCCCGGTTTGCAACCAGGTCATCCACCACGCCGGGGTCAGCCAGCGTTGTCGTATCACCGAGGTTGCCGAGGTCATTCTCGGCAATTTTCCTGAGAATGCGCCGCATGATTTTCCCTGATCGCGTTTTTGGCAAACCTGGTGCCCACTGGATAACGTCAGGTCTGGCTATCGCACCTATCTCTTCGCGAACCAGTGCAGACAGTTCGTCCTTTAGCGCCTGGGTGGGCTGCGTGTCGTGCATGAGAGTGACAAACGCATAGATGCCCTGGCCCTTGATATCATGTGGATATCCAACAACCGCAGCTTCCGCGACCGAGTCATGCAAGACCAGTGCGCTTTCAACTTCCGCTGTACCCATACGATGACCGGATACATTCAGTACGTCATCCACCCGACCGGTGATCCAGTAGTAACCGTCTTCATCCCGACGAGCACCATCACCCGTAAAGTAGTAACCCTTGTAGGTCGAATAGTAGGTGTCGATGCAGCGTTGGTGGTCACCGTACACTGATCGGATCTGGCCCGGCCAGGATCTTGAAATGGCAAGATTGCCGGAACCGGCACCTTCTATTTCTTTGCCATTTTCATCAAGCAACACGGGTGTCACGCCGAAAAACGGTCGAGTGGCTGAACCTGGCTTCAGGTCGGTCGCGCCCGGCAGCGGCGTGATCATGATGCCGCCGGTTTCTGTTTGCCACCAGGTGTCAACAATAGGGCACCGACTCTCGCCCACAACTTCAAAATACCACTCCCAGGCTTCCGGGTTAATGGGTTCGCCTACTGAACCAAGCAGGCGTAGTGTCGATCGTGACGTGCTTGTGACAAACTCGTCACCCTGCCCCATGAGGGCTCGAATGGCAGTTGGTGCGGTATAGAAAATGTTGACCTGGTGCTTGTCGCAGACCTGCCAGCAGCGAGAGGCGTCAGGGTAGGTTGGGATTCCCTCAAACATCAGGGTTGTAGCGCCGTTCGCCAGCGGCCCGTAGACGATATAGGAATGCCCCGTCACCCACCCAACATCTGCAGTGCACCAGTAGATGTCACCATCGTGGTAGTCGAAGACGTACTTATGCGTCATTGCCGCCTGCAGCATGTATCCCGCGGTTGTATGCAGTACACCTTTTGGTTTACCGGTTGATCCTGATGTGTACAGGATAAACAGGGGATCCTCGCTATCCATCCAGACAGGTTCACAGTCCGTGGACGCGGCCTCTGTTGCCTCCGCATACCAGACGTCCCGGGCCTCGTTCCAGGTAATGGATCCACCGGTTCGTTTCACAACCAGTACCGTGTGCACGTTTGGGCATTTCGCCAATGCCTTGTCGGTGTTGGCTTTGAGTGGAACGGCGCGACCGCCTCTGACGCCCTCGTCCGCCGTAATTACTGTCTGGCAGTCAGAATCCAGTATCCGATCCTCGAGTGACTGGGGCGAAAAGCCACCAAAAACGACCGAATGAACTGCGCCAATGCGCGCACAGGCAAGCATTGCGTAAGCGGCTTCGGGGATCATGGGCATGTAGATACATACCCGGTCACCCTTTTTGACACCTCTGGCCAGCAGCACATTGGCAAGTCGCGATACGTGTTCGTGCAGTTGCCTGTAGGTAATCGATGCATCAACTGCGGGATCGTCACTTTCCCATATAATCGCTACCTGATCAGCGCGTGTCGCGAGGTGACGGTCAACACAGTTGTAACAGGCGTTTAGTTTTCCACCCGCAAACCAGGAGACCTCGCCACGTTCGAGATTGGACCTGGACACCGAATCAAAAGGCTTCTGCCAATCGAGAAAATCAACTGCCATGTCTCGCCAGAAGTTGTCCGGGTCATTGATAGATGCGTTGTACAACGCCAGGTACCGGTCATTGTTGATATGTGCCCGGTCGGCAATAGCTGCCGGTACGGCGTGAACCTTGTGTTCGGACATATGTTTCCCTCCTCAAATCTTCTTATTTGCGCTTGGCCAGATAGTCCCGCACAAGTCGTGCGGTTGAAGGGGCCAGCTCAACAGCATCACCATCACCATCACCATCACCGGTGATCGCAGCATAAACAGCGTCGCCCAGCTCTTTGCCGAGCTCTACAC
>CAYGNA010000287.1:2119-5682 GCA_964351065.1 uncultured Pseudomonadales bacterium | reverse complement strand
TGCTTTAAGAACTGGTGCAACGAAGCCTCAGATTTCTGTAATTTCGACTGGAGCGGCGAAACCTCAGACTTCTGTAATTTCGACTGGAGCGGCTAAACCTCAGAGCTCTGTCTTTTCGACTGGAGCGGCGAAGCCGCGCAACGGAGAAACCTCATCGCCCCACCCAGCCTCAATCCCGACCGCGCAACGCTGGCATGCCTGCAGGTCGCGGTAATGTGGGGGTGTGGCAAAGCCGATTGAGTTCGCCCCGCTCTCGCTCGGTCAACGACCCGGCAACACTCGCCGTTTGATAGCGCTCGGTAAGCGGCGCCTTGTCAATCATTGGCACCACCCAGGCCGGCGCCACGGCGTTTAGTATGGCAATACGGTCACGCCCACTCACGTTAAGCTCATAACAAGCCCGGTGCCACGTGCGTGCGTCATAGATCACCGCTGCGCCCGCCGGTGCGATTATCTGCCTCACTTCGCTGTGCAGCCCCTCACCCATATAGGTGCCATCAGCATTAAATGCTTTGGATGGACCCTGGCAGAGTTTGTGTGATCCAGGCACATACTGCGTACCCGCGGTTTCCGGCGCAAAGGGATCAATACATACATTGAACTGCGCCCCCATCACCGGCGAAACCGGCCAGTCGTCATTCGGAAACACACCCGGATGGTAAGGATAATCGCTATGCCAGCCGCCTCTGGGGTGCTTACCCATCAGCTTGCCGGCAGGCTTCAACGTCGTAATGATGGGCTGGTGGCAGTAGTGGATATCCTGCATATCCAGGTATTGCCGCAGCAGCCAGAGCGCCAGCGGATGACTTGAGGCGCGAGCGAGTTCTGGCGACCAGAGCAGCCCCGACGAGATCCAGAAATGTCCATCGGTTGGCGACTCATCAGCGTGGTGTTTGGTACGCTCATCTGCAATTTTGTCTTTGAGCGATGCAATCTCATCCGCACTGACAATATTGTTGATGACCGTCAAACCATGTTCGCATAGTTCAGCCAGATGTTCTGATGGCAACCGGTCAGGCCCATCAACAAGGTACACATTGCCCAACTCACCCCGAGTGACGCTGCACCCTGATAGCGGATTAACGAGCGCTTCCCCACGTCTTTGCCAGACATGGGCATCGTCCGCGGCAGCACTGAAAGTCGAATCTGCACCCAGCAGCAAGCCTTCTGAATTCACAACAAGCAGGTATTCCGACATGAGGCACCCGGTACATAATTTGATCCGATAGAGGATAGCTGAACCTCTTGCTAAATATCACCGGGAGTGATTTATTGGCAGGACAATTTAGGAGGGAAATTATGAACTTTGAATTCTCAGACGAGCAGAACATGCTCCGCGAACAGGCGCAGGGTTTCCTGCGGGACAACTGTCCATTTGCGGTGACTCGCGCCATTGTTGATGGTAGCGAACCCTACGACAAGGCACTGTGGCAGAAGGTTGCGGAAATGGGCTGGCTCGCAGCGGCAATTCCGGAAGAGTATGAGGGGCTGGGACTCGGCTATCTTGAACTGTGCGTCATTGCAGAAGAACTGGGACGCGTGGTTGCACCCATTCCTTTCTCTTCATCCGTTTATCTCGCGGCTGAGGCCCTGCTGGCCGCGGGCACTGAGGCACAAAAGAACAGTTGGTTGCCCAAGATCGCGAGCGGCGCTGTAATTGGTACGCTTGCTGTCGCTGAGTCCGCTGGCCAGTCTTCACCTGAGGATCTCACCACGACTGCGGCTGGCAACAAACTGAGTGGCACCAAAGTGCCCGTGCCCGACGGTGATGTGGCTGACCTCGCCATTGTCATTGCCAAAGCTGGCAGCGGTGACGGCGCCAGCGCATACCTGGTTGACCTGTCACAGGACGGCGTTTCACGCGAGGCTGTGCCAACACTTGATCCCAGTCGCTCTCACGGCAAGATCACCTTTAATGGTGCCGAGTGCGAACTGTTGGGCAAAGAAGGGGAAGGTTGGGCGCTACTGCAGAATCTCTACAACCGGGCTGCCATTCTGTTTGCCTGGGAGCAGGTGGGTGGATCAGAAACCGCGCTCAATATGGCCAAAGAGTACGCCATGGGGCGCTATGCATTTGGCCGGCCTATTGCCGGTTACCAGGCGATCAAGCACAAACTCGCGAACATGTACGTCAACAACACGCTGGCACGTTCCAACTGCTATTACGGTGCCTGGGCACTTTCGACCAACGCCGCAGAATTGCCATTGGCAGCGGCCACCTCACGGGTCTCCGCAATCCAGGCGTATTACTTTGCCTCCAAAGAGAACATCCAGACTCACGGTGGTATGGGATTTACCTGGGAATTTGATTGCCAGTTCCTGTACCGGCGCGCCAAGTTGCTATCGGTGAATATTGGCAGCGAGGCCGTATGGCAGGACAAACTGATAACGGCTGTTGAAAAGAGTCGCGCGGCATAAGGAGAAGCAATCATGGATTTTAACGATACAAAAGAAGAAGCCGCCTTTCGTACAGAGGTGCACAATTGGCTCAAGAGTAACGTCCCGACTGCCAAAGAGATCGATGGCCTGGATTACATTGCCCAGGCAAAACTGTGGCAAAAGCGTAAATACGACGCCGGCTGGGCGTGCATTCGCTGGCCAAAAGAATTTGGCGGCCGCGACGCCACCACCATAGAACAGGTGATCTTCAACCAGGAAGAAGCCAAATTTGATACACCGGATGGCATCTTCATTATTGGCCAGGGCATGTGTGCGCCAACAATGATGGCCTGGGCCAGTGAAGATCAGAAGAAACAGTTTATCCCCCGTCTCGCCAGTGGTGAGGATGTCTGGTGCCAGCTGTTCAGTGAACCCGCGGGTGGATCCGACCTGGCCGCACTGCGTACGCGCGCCGTCAAGGATGGCGATGACTGGGTTGTCAACGGCCAAAAGATTTGGACGTCTGGTGCACACTATTCCGACTGGGGTGTACTTGTACTGCGCACCGACCCTGACGTACCCAAGCACCAGGGGCTTACCTACTTCTTCCTCAACATGAAGTCGCCCGGCATTGAAATCAAACCCATCAAACAAATCTCTGGTGGCGCAAACTTCAACGAGGTGTATTTCACCGATGTACGCATCCCCGATGCGCAACGTCTGGGCGCTGTCGGCCAGGGTTGGCAGGTTGCGCTCACCACACTGATGAACGAACGCGCAGCGATCGGCGGTGGCGTTGGTCGCTCGGGATTGGACTCGATCTTTGAACTGGCATCCAATGTGAAGCTCAATGGCAAACCAGCAATCAAGGACGGCGCCGTGCGCGCAAAACTCGCGGACTGGTACTGCAAGCAATCCGGACTGAAGTTCACGGGATACCGCTCGATGAGCGCTCTCTCGCGCGGCGAAACACCCGGACCGGAAAACTCAATTGGCAAGCTGGTCGGTGCCCCCATGAGTCAGGACATGGCATCTTTTGCCATGGACCTGATGCAGGAAAGTGGTGCCATGTGGGACGAGAACCTGTCCTGGGAACATGGCCTGTTCCAGGCCTCGTTTATGGGCGCACCCGGCGGGCGTATTGCTGGTGGCACGGACGAGATCATGGCAAACATCATTGCTGA
>CAYGNA010000287.1:0-2109 GCA_964351065.1 uncultured Pseudomonadales bacterium | reverse complement strand
GGATATCCGCGTCGACAAAGGCATCCCGTTCAGCGATGTGCCAACCTCCGGCAATACCTGAGAAATTGGGACCGGGGTAAAGAGCGCAGCTTTTTTACCCCGATCCCAGTTTTTCCCAATTTTCAGACTCTTGCTTCTGGCCACAGCCGCAGAAAATTCTCGCTGTAGAAACGCGTCTTAACATCCTCGTTGGCACCTGCCAGGTGACCCTCAAACTTCTTGATGGGGTCGCGGCCGCCTTCCACATGCGGGTAGTCACTGGAAAACAGGTATAGATCAGGGTTCGACTGGTCTATCAGGTTCGCCACGTTCTCGTGTGGGAAAGGGGTGAAACCCATCTGTTCAGTCAGTTGTTCGGATGGCGTGCGTTCAAATCGGACTGATTCGTCCACCCGGCCGTAAATTTTGGATACCCAGTCGAGCCGAGTCAGGAGTTCAGGCACCCAGCCCGCACCCAGTTCAACAGCCGCGCCCCTGAGTTTCGGATTGCGATCAAATACACCATCCAGCAACATCATGCTGATAAATGTCTCAGGTGGCTGGTGCATCAAGGCCGCGTCTTTGGTGCGCACGTTTTCGCCACCCCCCATCCAGTCTTTAACAGCGCCACGACCATTGTTTGACCAGACCTTGAGCGCCTGCAGGGGTGAACCGCCCACGTGCAACACAAACGGCACGCCGCTCTCGGCCAGCAGTGTCCAGAAGGGTTCAAGGTCAACGTGACCTGGTGACCGGTCAAAAGGTGCACGATGCGGCACCCAGATCGCTTTCATGCCAAGTTCCAATGCGAACTCGAGTTCCGCCATCGCGAGCGTTGGCTCATCAAGCGGCACGATACCGACTCCCAGCAGACGATCGTCGTGCGCGCAAAAATCGGCCATGTGGCGGTTGTGGGCTCGCGTCGCGGCATAGCGCAAATCCAGTGGTTTCTTGCTACTGGGGTGAAAAGGAAACGCAACGCTGTGCGTGGCAAAAACAAGCTGCTTGCGAAACCCAAGCAGGTCCATTGCCGTTTTGCGATCACTGCCATCAAAAGCACCCAGCGCCTGTATTTCTTTTGATGTCGCCATCAGCCCATCACCCAATTCAATCATTGATTGCCGGTGTTCATCACTGTGCCGACCACCCTGCGCCATGATCACCTCAACTTCCTCGTCGGTGACGAGGCTGGCGCTGTAACTGACTTCCGGTATCTCGTCGCGAACCGATGGGTCAGCATACTTCTTCAAAAAGTCCGGCAGCTCCATAATATGGCTGTCGGCATCGTAGATGGGCATTGTGTCAGGGGCGTAGGCCACGGCTTGTACTCCGGCATGTGTGCGAAGGAGCAGACTAGCGCGATCAGCCCCGGCCTGCAAAAGACCAGTAACATACAATTTACTGCTTTCATGGGTTACATTGCGCGGAAGATTTAACCTGCCCAGCTGCCGGAGACAGACCATGAAGTCATTGCTGACCCTCATAGCGCTTACCCTTCCCTCCCTTGCCCTGGGCGCAGATCGATGTGACGATTTCTATTGTCACATGGCCCAGGCAAACCGCGCCTCACTCGTCATGCTGGTTGAGGTTGGCATGGTCAATCCAGTGCTGGCAAAGCAGATTGGCGCCGCAATTGTGCAGGACAACCAGGAACAGGCAGCACCCGGCGCAAGGCGCTCGTCCAACTACCTGAACACCGAGAAGCGACTCATCGAAATTATGGGGCCAGAAGCATCCTCGCTGCACAAAGGCCGCAGTCGACAGGATCTGCACGGCACCGTGCGGCGAATGATGATCCGCGATGCACTGCTTGGCGTTTATGGTGAACAGTTGAAAGCAAGGGAAGCCCTGCTGGGACTTGCCGAACGCCAGGCCCACACACTGATTCCGGCCTATACCCATGGCGTCCAGGCGCAGCCAACGGCCATGGGTCACTACCTGCTCGCCTTTGCTGCGGCGCTCTCCCGTGATGCTGACCGGTTGCAGGAGGTCTTCCCGCGAATCAACCAGAGTTCGCTCGGTGCGGCAGCCCTCGGCACATCCGGTTATCCGATTGATCGGGACAGGCTGGCGAGCCTGCTCGGATTTAATAGCCCTGTTGAAAATTCATACGACGCCAATCTTGTGTCA
>CAYGNA010000286.1:0-5694 GCA_964351065.1 uncultured Pseudomonadales bacterium | reverse complement strand
GTGACACCCGATTTGCGAATCGCATCAAAAACTGCCTGTTCCCGGACATGGCGCAAACAGATTGTAGTACCCACCACCGCTGCCAACGTCCAGGGAAAACACCAGCCATTGCAGTGAAACATGGGGAGGGTCCACAAGTAGCGGGGATGCATGCCCATTTCCCAGGTGATAGCGTTGTTGACGGCATTCAGGTACGCACCGCGGTGATGGTACACAACCCCCTTTGGGTCTCCGGTAGTACCGGATGTGTAATTGAGAGAGATGGCATCCCATTCGTCATCGGGTAAACGGAACTCAAAAGCTGCCGGCGCTGCCGCCAAAAAGTCGTCATAAGTCAGGCTGCCAACACGCTGGCCGCTGTCAAAGAGTGGATCCATGACATCGACAACCAGAATGTCGCGATCAATCTGTCCCAGCGCTGCGGCTACTACATCACTGAACTCACGATCAGTAATAAGCACCTTCGCTTCAGCGTGCTCGAGAATAAATGCGACGGTTCTGGCATCCAGCCTGGTGTTAATGGCATTCAGTACTGCGCCCGCCATTGGCACACCAAAATGGGCTTCAAACATTTCCGGGATATTCGGTAACATGACGGCAACGGTATCTCCTGACTTGATACCTTGCGCGGTCAGCGCCGCTGCAAGCCGCTTGCAACGCTGCCAGGTTTCGCCCCAGCTTCGGGTGGTATCCCCATGGACCACTGCTTCGTAGTCCGGGTATAGCAGTGCCGCCCGCTGCAAAAAACTGATGGGACTCAGCGACTCATAATTGGCGCTATTTTTGTCCAGGTTCTGCTGATATATGTTCATGTCCAAGGCTCCCTTGCAGAAGGCGAAAACTTATCATGAACATGGCAGCAACGCACACGATCAAGCGGGGCGGCCCCTCCGCCTTGTGGTAGCATAGCTGCCTGAAATTGATGTAGGAATGCCCGTCTATGCTGCGTCTTCTGCGTGGAATCTGGAACGCCATCACCATGGCGAAAAATGCCACCACGAACCTGCTGTTCCTGCTGATTGCAGTCGTGCTCATTGTGGCCGTGTTTGCAGCTGACACCGTCAGCGTCCCCAACGAGGCGGCCCTTGTACTCGACCCAACCGGGCTCATCGTGGAACAAAAACAGGCGCTGGACCCCGTTGCAAGGATACTGAGCGGCGATAGCCAGGCTGAAGCCGAAACGCTGCACCGGGATCTTTTGACAGCAATTCGTACAGCAGCCGAGGACAAACGCATCCAAGTAATGGTGCTGCAGTTAGACGGACTCGCTGGCGCATCGATGAGCGTGCTCGAGGAGCTTGGCGCCGCTATCGAAGATTTCAAAGCTACCGGGAAAGTGGTTTACAGCTTTGGTCCCGGCTACACCCAGACGCAGTACTACCTTGCCGCACACGCCGATGAGGTTCTGATCGACAGCCACAGTTTCCAGGCCTTTGGGGGGGTATTCCTGACTGGCTTTGGCATCTACCCGACTTATCTGAAGGGTATCCTGGACAAGCTGAAGATCCAGTATCACGTTTTTTCCGTGGGTCAGTACAAGGACGCGGTTGAACCATTCACCCGGGAGGGGATGTCTGAGGCATCCAGAACCTCAAACCAGGCCTGGCTCAATGAACTCTGGGACGAATATGCCCGCACGGTCACTACCTCCAGGAATATCACCGCTGAGCAGTTTGACCGATACACCAATGCATTCGACGAGGTCCTGGGTGAATCAGGTAATGACGTCCAGCAGATGGCGGTTGATGCCGGCCTGATTGACGAACTTGTATCCAGGGACAGGTTCAACCAGCGCCTGATCGACATTGTTGGGGAAAGCGAGGGCGACTATCACCGTATCGGGTTTCGCGACTACTTACGAGCTACCCAACCACCAATCCCTGTGATCAATCCGACCCAAGACAAGATTGCCGTTATCATCGCCAAAGGTACCATTCTCGATGGAGAGCAACCCGCCGGTAATGTTGGTGGTGAGACCATCGCGCGGCTTATCCACGATGCGCGTGTCGATAACACGGTTAAGGCCCTTGTTGTGCGTGTGGACAGCCCAGGTGGCAGCGCCTCGGCTGCAGAGCGAATTCGCGCTGAACTGGAACTGACCCAGCAAGCGGGTAAACCCGTGGTCATCTCAATGGGTGGCTATGCGGCTTCAGGCGGATATTGGATCGCCGCTAGCGCCAACAAGATATTCGCCCAGCAGACCACCCTTACCGGATCAATTGGCACCTTCCTTGTGTTCCCGACGTTTGACGCAGCCCTCGCTGAGTTTGGCATCAATTCTGACGGCGTTGGTACAACCACCCTGAGTGGCGCGCTAGACGCATTTCAGCCCATAAATCCTGTCCTGGAGCGAACACTTCAGCGATCAATTCGACATACCTATGACAAGTTTATCCAGGTCGTTGCAACCGGTCGGGATCTTGCCCCTACGCGGGTTGACGAAATTGGCCAGGGTCGCGTTTGGACAGGCAAGACAGCGGTCGAGCTTGGTCTGGTTGATGCAATTGGCAATCTTGATGATGCTGTCGCCTCAGCAGCACTGCTGGCAGGTGCACAACAGTATGATGTTATCTACCTGCAGCAGGATCTCTCACCGCGCGAGTTGATCATGAATGAAATCATGCAGACTGCATCAGTCGTCCTCTCACCGTTGCACACCGCATCCATGTTGTCCGCGCTGCCGCTTGATCGGCTTGCACGTGACCTGGGCGCCTTACTCACCATGAGCAAGTCAGGGGCAATCTATGTGCAGTGCGTGTACTGCGGATTTACGCCCTAGCCTTCCGCGGCTCTGGCACAAGCACCACCATAATGACCAGCGCAACAATCTGCAGGCCAATACACAGCCAGAAGATTGGCAGGTATCCGAAGGCTGCGACAATCAGTCCTCCAACGAGGGGCCCAGCCGTACCTATGGTGTTGATAGCCATGTTGGAAACGGCAACCCGCAGGGGAATGTCCTCCGGCACGCCAAGTTCGAGCACCATATTCTGCCGGGCCTGATTAAAACCGCCTGATGCGGTTCCAATCAAAGCAAAAAAAACCATAACGCCGAGCATGCCATCAACGTACAACAACTGCATATGGGCGATCATCCACATCAGCAGCGTAATGATCATGACAATCCGATAACCCTGCCGGTCAGCGATGTTGCCCCAAATCAGGTTCGTGGCGGTCCCCGTCAACATCCAGATTGTTGTCAGTACGCCCAGCATCGCGCCTGAAATTTCAACCTGGGTCGCGGCATACAAAATGTAAAATGGCATCGCCATGCGGCCTATAGCGCCAAGCGTGCCGGCAACAAAAAATCGCGTAAACGGCGGATTCTCACTCATCATCTGCGGTACGGCGCGAAAACTCTGCACCATATTCTGCCGTTTTCGTACCACTTCAGCGGCCGGTTCAATTGTGAACATCAGCGCCACCAGACCAATGCTGGTCACAAAAAAGGCAAGCAGGAACAGCGCCGCATAGCCGTCACCAAGCACATTGTGATCTATAAAATAGCCGCCCGCGAAGTACGAAAGCAGGGCTGTGGTTCCGCCGGCAAGAAAATTGCGCCAACCGGTCACAAAACCGCGGCGGTTTACCGGTATCACCTTGGCCCGGAGGCTGTTCAGCATCACACCCTGCAGTCCCTGAAAAAAGCCCATCAGGGTCAGGAAAAATACGATGGCATAAAGCCCCAGATCAGTTGCGCCGAACCAGAGACCAGAAAGCGCCACCAGCAGGATCTGCAATCGCATCAGCGCGCCTGCTACCAGCGTATGACCAAGCATTCGGGACCGGTGGCCAATCATGGAAGCACCCAGAACTGGTGTCAGTACCTGGCCGACAGCCTGCAGCGAACGAGCGAGACCAACAAAAAACTCTGAACCGGACAATGCAAACAGGTAGACCGGCAGAAATGTTGGTGCGTTGAACAGGCGAAAACCTGTCTGGCCAAACATGCCGTGTGCAAGCTGGACGACAATATTGCGCTTCAAGTGACGCTGTTTTTCCTGTTCCAGCGAATGTTCCAAGTTATCTCCAGGTGCCAGGTCTTGAAAGCTTAATCCGAATTTTACCGTTTTAGGCCGCCTCCCTTAACAGACTATCACTATAACTAGAACTCATCGCTTAGGTCATTATGGGGTCGATTCAGCATGAAGAGTTCAAGGCACTATCGGAGCATCTTTATCTCTGACATTCACCTGGGGACCGCTGACTGCCAGGCGGATCTGCTTCTCGAGTTTCTGCAGTACACCAGTAGCGACTACCTCTATCTTGTTGGTGACATTGTTGATTTTTGGAAGCTTCGCAACGCCATTTACTGGCCGCGTATCAAGAACAGTGTTCTCAACATGATTCTCGAAAAAGCAAAGAACGGAACACAGGTAATCTACATTCCCGGGAATCACGACGAAATACTGAGAGACTTTACCGGTAGCCATTACCACGGCATTGACCTGCGCCAGCAGGCAGTACACCAGACGCTGCAGGGAAAAAGGCTACTCGTACTGCACGGCGATGTTTTTGACACAGCAGTTCGGAACATGCGTTGGCTAGAGACGCTCGGTAGCAGCCTGTACGACTTTGTTATGGTGCTGAGCCGTATCTACAATCGTATTCGAAAACAGTTTGGGTACACTTATTGGTCATTTGCCGCATTTATCAAGTACCGTTTCAAGGAAGCGGTTCGTTACATTGAAAACTTTGAAATGACCGCAACTGCCCACGCCAGCAAGCTTGGCTTTGATGGCATTATTTGTGGTCATATCCACCACCCCAACAAAATCGAACATGAGGGCACCAGCTATTTCAATACCGGTGACTGGGTAGAGCACTGTACTGCGCTTGCCGAAGATGAGTTCGGCAACCTGTCAATTGTCGACTGGATTGAAGTCAGGTACCAATTGATTGCAGATGAGCAATTCCCTCGCGCTGCAGCCTGAGGCTTATGTTCAGCCCCGATTCAGATGCAGGCAGTTAGTCTGGTACTACCTTAATAGAAGGAGCCAGACCATGAAAACATTCACCACACTTGTTGCCCTGGCAGCACTTACCGCAACAGGTAGTGTTGCGGCTGACACCTACATCAGACACGCCCCCGGGGCTGCGGTTGTGTACATTAAAGACGCCAATGGACGCCACGACAAAGGTAAATACAAACCAGATCACCAAAGAGAATATCGAAGCAAATACGACCACAGGGATCGGGATCGCAAGATTGATCACAGGCGCTATGACACAGGGCGAACACGGACAAGTGCTGCCCTGGGGATTGCCATAACGTATCCATGGCACTCCTCTGGGTACAGGCCTTACAGCACGCATCGCCCTTATCGTGGGACCGCTTACCGCGACGGATACAGCGATGGCTACGCCGAGGGATTCAGGGATGGGAAGCACTTCACCCAGCGTCAGGGACCGCGCTCCAGAAACTGGTAATTGCCGAGGAGAGCGCCCGGCGGGTAACGGTTTTTGTTACCCGCCATTCCTCCGGGAATAGCGATGAATACTGTGCAGATTCGAATCGACGATCAACCAGGCACACAACACCTCTATCGGTTTCAGACCGGATTACGCGCCCCGCCGTTTGCAAGACGCGATTCAGCCCGGGATATTGGTAAGCATACCTGAAACCATTACCTTCACTTTCAAAATAGTCACGAACAAGGTCAAGCTCGACGCAAATCTGGGGCAAGCCAACCC
>CAYGNA010000285.1:0-5717 GCA_964351065.1 uncultured Pseudomonadales bacterium | reverse complement strand
GACATGATCACGGCGGACAAAATCAGCAGGGCCTGGTAGAAACTGTTGAACTGAGTGATCAGCAAAATGCCCATGAGCGCCAGGGCCAGCGCAAACGCCGTACCGATAAACGACATCGAGTCATTCTGCTCTTCATTGGCGCCCCGGAAGATGACCTGGATTGATGGATCAATATTGGCATCCCCTGCCATCCACGCCTGGATCTCCTTTACCTTGTTGTCTGCGAGCACACCGGGCATGGTATTCGCGCGCACATACATAATCCGATGACCATCCTGGCGAAAGATAGTGCTGATCTTGGGTTTGGCCTCACGCTCAATAAAACTGCTGATCGGCACCTGCCCTTCACGCGTCGTCACGCGCAGATTGTCGAGTTCGGTAATGGCCCGGTACTGCTCGGGGAAACGAACCCGGATGTCCACCTCGTCATCCACGTCATCCGGGCGATAACGCCCAACCAATACACCATTGGTCACCAGCTGAATTGCAGCGCCGACACTCGCCACATCAGCGCCCAACATGGCGGCCTTGGCGCGATCAACTTTCACTTCCCATTCAATCCCCGGGGCTGGTGCCGTGTCGTCGATACCTGTCAGCCCCTCCATCAACTTGAGATGATCACGAATCCGTTTTGTTTCTTGCGCCAGAATGTCGAGATCGGTGCCAATCAGTTGGATCTGGATATCCTTGCCTACCGGTGGCCCCTGCTCCTGCTCACGAATCTCAACCCTGACGCCAGGTACGTTTTCAG
Organism: uncultured Pseudomonadales bacterium; assembly: GCA_964351065.1. Lineage (GTDB taxonomy): Bacteria > Pseudomonadota > Gammaproteobacteria > Pseudomonadales > Azotimanducaceae > JANQJA01. The sequence goes on along the minus strand of CAYGNA010000285.1, from coordinate 4,966 downwards.
TCGCCTTGCGGTATGCTTCCTGCAGTTCATAGCCATCCAGGTCACGCGTACGTCGATCTGACAACTCGATAAACATGCCGCCCACTTCATCGGCTGTCGAGCCACCGGAACGTGTGTTCGTTCCTGTATCACCAGAGCGGGTATAGACACTCTTCGCGTCCCCAACAGTCAGGATACGCTGTTCAACGTCAGTCACTATGTCACGCACTTCTGCGGTCGAGAAGTTACCTTTGGTTGCAACAGTCACCTGCGTGAACATCGGGTCAACATCGGTAAAGAACTGCATGCCGTTACCAGCAACTGCATACAGTCGTACTATGCTATAAAGGACAACAAGCGCCACCCCAACCACAATCAGCGGGTGCCTGGTGGTGAACTTGAGAATTTTGGCATAGATGCCAATCACGCCGCCCAATTCATCAAATTTGCCCTCGTCCACCAGGCGAATCGAGCCGCTGTTAGCCCGTTCACGCTGCTTGCTGATCAGGGAACCCAGCACAGGCGCAAACAACAGTGCGTACAGCAGCGAACCGGCAAGTACAGCAAATACGGTCACCGGCAGGTACTTCATGAAACCACCCGTCACCCCCGGCCAAAACATCAGTGGCAGGAACGCGGCCAGGGTTGTGCCTGTAGACGCAACCACGGGCCAGAACATGCGCCGGATGGAATAGATGTAGGCCTCGCGCGGGGTACCCCCTTCCGACATCCTGCGGTCTGCCAACTCGACGACAACAATGGCACCGTCAATCAACATACCCAAACCAAGCAGCATGCCAAACATGACCATAAAGTTGTAGGTATAGCCGAGGTAGTTGACGATGATGAACGCAAACAGGAAGGAAAAGGGGATGCCCAACGCGACCAGCAATCCCGAGCGAATCCCGACAGCTGCAACAACTACCGTCAGCACCAGGAACATGGCGGTGGAGATATTGCCTTGCAACGTATCAATCTGCTCGATGGTATCAGGCGCCTGGTCGGCAATGTAGCCAACTTCCACGTTCGCCGGGTAAGAGAGCTTTTTCGCCTCGACGACTGCTTTCACTTTATCGACGGCCTCAACAAGGCTCACACCTTTTCGCTTTGACACTTCAACCGCAACCGCAGGTGCCCCATTAGCGCGTGTATAACTCTGCGCATCCTTGAAGGTGCGGCGAATCGTCGTTACGTCGTCCAGCGTGACCACACCCTCGCTGGTTGCCTTGATTGGGATCGAGAGAACATCTGCTGCCGTTTCGATGACACTCTGGATCTTGACCGAAAAACTGCCTTTCCCGGTGTCAACCGCACCTGCCGCAATCAGGCGATTGTTGCGCGCCACAGCCCCCAGCAATTCGTCGTTGGTGATGCCGTAGGATTCGAGCAGCACCGGGTCAATCACGGCCTCCAGCAGTTCCTCGCGCTGCCCGCGTACGCTGGCTTCCAGTACCTCGGGGATACCTTCCAACTCGTCTTTCAACTCACGTGCGAGTCGGTAAAGCACTCGCTCCGGGACAGTCGCACCACCCAGGCTAATGGTGATTACCGGGAATTCTGCGGCTGAAACTTCCCGGACAAATGGCTCTTCCGCCGAGGCAGGAATCTTGACCTTGGCGCGATCAACAGCCTCACGCACATCAAGCAGAACGTCGTCGGGATCAAGATCGTAGTCAAACTGGACAACAATTGTCGCCGCGCCTTCGCCCGAATAGGAGTTGATTTCTTCAACGCCCTCAATGGTCTTGAGCTCCAATTCCATGGGACGCGCAAGCAATCGCTCGGAATCTTCAGGGGAGATGCCCTCATGCGGGACGGTGATGATAAGAATGGGCACTGACACATCAGGATTGGATTCAACCGGGATGCTGGCGTATGAAATAAAGCCAACCAGCAGAATAACAACCAGGATAGAGAGAACAGTCCTGGAGCGGTCAATAGCGGTTGCGATGTAACTTGAGGTCAGTGACATGGCGCGTACTAGGAGCTAACAACTGCGGAAAGTGGCGACAGATCTATCCTGACAACCTCTCCGTCAAACACATCCTCCTGTCCGACAGTGATCAGCCGCACACGATCAGGCAGGCCATTAATCCAGACACCTGCCGTCCCCTCACTCACAATCTTGACAGGCATAAAACGCACAGTGTCAGCCGAGTCAACAATCCGAACACCTACCTGGCCTGCATCGTTCAGCACAAGAGACGCAGGCGAGATAAGGTGTGCGAGTTCTTTTCCAAGAGGTAGCTTCATCACCGCGGTCAAACCTGCGCGGAGCGCTGAACCAGGCTGGGCTACTGTTACCTCTACCGGGTATGTCCTCGTGGTCATGTCCGGCGCACGCCCAATAAACGTCACTTCACCGGCCAGATGAGCGCCAGTCAGCAGTTCAACATCAACTTGATCGCCCAGGTTGACGCTGGCGATGTTCTTCTCGGCTACCTGGCCAACAACCAGCATAGGATCTACTTCCATCAGGACCACACACACCTGGCCGGCACCAAGGTAATCACCTATTTCGACCGGCTGCTCGTCGACGATGCCACTAAAAGGCGCCACGATTTGTGTTTTTTGCAGCGCAAGGGCAGCCCGACTGGCGCGTGCTTTTGCGCCTTCAAGGGCAGCGGATGCGCGAGCCACGTTAATATCTGACTGGAGACCACGTCGCTGCAGGTCCAGTACGCCATCGTATTCCAACTGTGCACTTTTCAGTTCCGCACGCGCCTCGTCCAGGTCAGCCTGACGGGTGTCCACGGCAATACGGCAAAGCAGGTCGCCCTGGTTAACTACAGAGCCCTTGATGCCGGGTAGTGCCTCCACCCGGCCAGCTACTTCCGAACGAATGGAAACAACCCGATTCGCGCGTGTTTGAGCTCGCACCTCGAGGAACAACCCACGCGTGTCCGCCACACTCTCAACTCCTCGCACGAGGGGCAATTCGTTTGAAACCGCTGCCGGGCCACCTTCTGCTGCGCCCACGGTGCTGCCACCAAAGGAACCGGAAAGCAACCATGCGGCAATACCAATGGCAATCAGGCTGGCAATTAGACTCTTGTCACTCAATTACTCTCTCCAGGCGCCGATTTCCATCGACACCGCTTAAATTGCTGATTCCATTATTGTTATTGTTTTCCGTGAGCTTTATGCGGGTATTCTACGGCGGCGGAGCTTAGGCGGATTCATCGCTATTTTCAAGCCCACGCCCTTCCCCGGTGCAGCAACTCCGACTATTCATGTATATCGGCTCCCAGCCTGAAGAATTCAACCCCGAGTTTCCACCTGGGAAAGACAATTCGGCGCATTCAGCGACAAACACAGGCTGGCCACGACAAACCGGAAGCGCTTTGCGTTACCATACGCGCCCTTTGAGGCAAACCGGATAGCCCATGACCGAATCGATGGTGATGGACATTATCAGCATGACGCTGGTCTTCTTCCTTATCATGGACCCACTTGGCAATGTGCCACTGTTCATGTCAGTACTGAAGGACATTCCGCCAGACCGCCATCTCCGGATCACGCTGCGGGAGGTATGTATTGCCTATATTGCCCTGCTCGTCTACCTGTTTGCCGGCCAATATATTCTTGAATTTCTTGGGCTTTCCCAGGAATCCATCTCGATCTCTGGCGGCATCATCCTCTTTCTCATTGCGATCCGTATGATTTTTCCGACCGCACAGGGCATTTTTGGCGAGCAGCCAAGCGGCGAACCATTAATTGTGCCTTTGGCGATCCCGGCTGTTGCTGGCCCTTCAATTATGGCGGTACTCATGCTGATGACAGTTACCCAGCCACTGCTGCCGCTCCTTGCAGCGCTTACTCTTGCCTGGCTCGCGACCGCAACGATACTGCTGGCGGCAACGCCACTGCACCGTGTACTGGGGCGGCGCGGATTGACTGCCATCGAGCGCCTGATGGGAATGCTACTGGTGATGATGTCCATCGAAATGATGCTGGGAGCTCTGCGCACCTTCAACTTCGCCGACTAGAGCCTTAATTTATGGGCATCCGCCCGCCGGTAAGTTATTCTCAGAACCTGATCCTGGGAAATACTGTAACAGGCCCGGCTGCACACATTCATTGAGATTTAGTGACTGAATCAAAGCTAACCGAACACGCCAGCAGCGCAACGAGCGTATCACCCGATGCTATCGGTGTTGCGGGTGCCGAACAACTGTCGATGGCTGTGATATGGGCCTACTCCCTGCCGCGCATTGCCTTTGGCATCATGGGTCTGCTGTTCGGCACCTATTTCATGAAGTTCTCGACAGATGTGCTATTGATTGCGCCTGCGGCCATTGGCGCCATCATTGCCGGTTCCCGAATGTGGGACGCGATATCTGACCCACTTGCGGGCTACCTGTCGGATCGAACGACATCCCGGTGGGGGCGAAGACGCTCCTGGATGTTTTGCGCCGCGGCCCCCATGGGACTTGCGCTCATGATGATCTGGTCACCGCCAACAGTGCTTGAGGGCGTCTTGCTGATTGCCTGGATGGCAGCCGCGCTTTTGCTGTACGAGACAGCCAGCACCGCCTTTTTTGTACCCCACGGCGCCATAGGCGTTGAACTGACACCCAATTACCATGAGCGTACCCGCCTGTATGGCTGGAGCCATGTCATTGCGGCGATCGGCTCTATCCTTGGTTTGCTCTCGCTCTACTTTATGGATATCGCCGAGGACAAGCGCACCTTTGCTTTTTATCTCTCTCTCATTGCGGGCACCTGTGTGATTGGTGTTGTTCTCTGGTCGACTAAAATGTTGCCGGAAAGGACTGACTACCAGGGTCGAGGTGGCAGTAACGTATTCAAATCATTCTGGGACGTCTTCCGCAATCCCCACGCCCGGCTACTGTTGTTTGTGTTTGCGATCGAAACTTTCGGTGCCGCCAGCGTCGGTCTGCTGGTGCCTTACCTGCTGGAATATGTGATTGTGGGCATGGATGGAATGATGGTGTTTATCCTGCTGGTCTACACCATTCCCCAG
>CAYGNA010000284.1:2210-5723 GCA_964351065.1 uncultured Pseudomonadales bacterium | reverse complement strand
TCTGTCTCACGATGAATTGCAGTGACCCGGGTATTGCCGATAAAAGCGCCGTTAGCCCTCTCAATATCAGCCAGGTAAGCCTGCATCAATTCATGACTGCTAACGATCCCGGTACTCGGCGACAAAAGCGCAAGGGAAGCTCTCACCAAAGGTTCCAGTTCCGCCACCTTTGCAGCTGTCAGATACTCCAGGTCGCAAACATCATTGGCCTCCGCTTTGTGGCGAATAGCGTCGAGCGCATCTTCTTCCTCCGCAGACGTCGCCACAATCAGCTTGCCGCAATTGACATGGCCAACTCCATGCGCCCGGCAATAGTCGTATAGCAGTCGTTTGCCTTCAACACAGAGAATGGCCTTGAGAGAACCCGCCGGATAGTAAATGCCAGCGTGGATAACCTCACTGTTCCGGCTGCTGACGCCCTGGCCAACATGGGTTTCGGCATCCAGCACGAATACCTCACGACCGCGTGCTGCCAGTGCCCTCCCCACAGCTAAACCAACAACACCGGCGCCAATAACGCAGCTCTCAACAAAGTCCACTATACTTGCATCCTGAATGCCTGACAGGCACGTATTATCTCACGCCCAGCACCACGTTCGCACAGGGGAAATCTTGCGAGAAACTAACGAAGAAACAAACCGCCTGCTGATAATGAGTGGTGTACTGGACCTGTCCCTCGGTGCGCTAAAGATCATCGTCGGCCTTTTTGCCAGCTCCCATGCTCTGGTTGCAGACGGCATCCACTCACTGTCTGATCTTGTTACGGACATACTGGTGTGGCTATTCAACCGCGTAGGCATCCAGGCGCCGGACGAGGATCATCCATATGGACATGGTCGATTTGAAACACTGGGTACCTTTCTGCTGGGCGGCATCCTGATTGTGGTCGCAGCTTTGATCGTCTATGAAAGTGTCAGCCGACTCATGGATATCGCTGAGGTTCAGGTACCTGCATGGCCTGCGTTGCTCGCCGCTGCCCTCTCAATTGCGGCAAAAGAATGGCTCTATCATGTCACACGTCGACTGGGCGAAAAGACTCGCTCGAACCTGCTGATCGCCAATGCCTGGCACCATCGCTCGGACTCCCTGTCCTCCGTTATCGTGCTGATTGGAGTTGCGGGTGCAATGCTCGGCATCCTCTGGTTTGAAATGCTCGCAGCCATCGGTGTTGCACTGATGATTGCCCAGATCGGCTGGAAACTGCTACGCCAGAGTGTTGATGAACTTGTAGATACGGCACAATCGGGTGCCTACGTCCAGGAGATTGAAAAGAACATCGTCGGCGTCGAGGGTGTCAGGGGGGTTCACAGCATCCGCACCCGCCGAATGGGGCCGGACGTCCTGGTTGAACTGCATCTGCAGGTTGAGCCAGGCGTGAGTGTTTCGGAAGGCCACCACATCGGCGAATGGGTATCGAAAGGCCTGCTTGGTGACTTTGATGAGATAAACGACGTCATCGTACACATCGATGCTGAGGATGATGAATTACTTGAACCGCGCGAGGGTATAGCTGCCATACCACCACTGCGTCGTGAGGTCAGGCTTGCGCTCACAGAGGCCTGGGGTGACACGATAACGCCAGCTAACATCCGTAAACTGACGCTGCATTATCTGAACAACCGCGTCAATGTTGAGCTGTTCCTCACCAGGGGTGAGCGGACGGAAGATGACCTGGCTTCGCAACTGACCACTTTGTGCCAGAAACTGCCATGGCTGGGAAAGATCTCTGTCTGGTACGACTGAGCTGGCAGGACTGAGCTGGTTCGACTAAGTTACTGTCCGAACAGCTCGACCAGGAGGCAAATAGGACGCAAATAGCACGCAAAACCAGTGCAGCGTAAAGATAGTATTAACTTTTAAATCAAAAGGTTAGTAACAATCAGTCATAGCGCCGCCCGGGTCTCGAACATGCACCAACCAGCTCGAGCTTTTACACCCGAGCTTTTACACCCGAGCTTCTAAAATCCGAGACTTCCCTGCCTGTCGTTGCTCGTTACCAACGGGCGTACCCTGCGAATAGTCTCCCGGTTTCCCCGTGCAGAGCGAGGCACCTCTTCATTGAGCAGACAAAGCAGATGATGGCATACCACGCGACCCATTTTTTCTTTCTGGCTCTTGCGCCGGGCACGGGCGATGCGTCGAGCAGCCTGCATGGCCATGGCAGCATGATCTGCATCCCGACCTGCCGGCTGAGCCGGCCGTCCATCCTGAACAAATTGTCTGGATACATCTTGACCGGAAGAATGTTGAGTTGGCATTTGCATGTTAACGCGCTCCACCCTTGGACTGTATAAACGCACAGTACCACCAGACTGTTTATTTGTACAGTAGTTTATACAGTATTCCATCCAGTTGTTTTCACTGAAGGTAACCTGGCGCTAGCCGGCAACCAGATGGTCGCCGTCGCGCTGAATAACAACCTTGTCACCTGCCTTGTGCCGTCCTGAAAGTATTGCCTCCGCTAGCGGATTCTCGACGTAGCGCTGAATAGCCCGTTTGAGCGGTCTTGCACCGTAAACCGGGTCGTAACCAACCTCCACCAGGAAATCGAGTGCTTCACGATCGAATTGCAGGCAGATGTCTGCATCCGCAAGCCGCTGTTTCAGAATTTCCAGCTGGATCTCTGCGATGCCAACAATCTGGTCTTTCGCGAGCGGGTGGAATACCACCACATCATCCACCCGGTTCAGGAACTCAGGTCGGAAGTGTTGGGTAACCACACCCATCACTGCCTCTTTCATCTGGTCATAACTCGACTCCCCTGCCATGGCCTGAATCAGATCAGAACCCAGGTTGGAGGTCATGACCAGCACCGTGTTCTTGAAATCAACCGTGCGACCGTGTCCATCCGTCAGGCGGCCATCGTCAAGCACCTGGAGCAACACGTTAAAGACGTCCGCATGAGCTTTTTCGATCTCATCCAGCAGTATCACCGAATAAGGCTTGCGCCTCACATGCTCCGTTAGATAACCACCCTCCTCATAACCAACATACCCCGGAGGAGCACCAATGAGTCGAGCAACAGAATGTTTTTCCATAAACTCCGACATATCGATTCGAATCAACGCATCTTCAGTATCAAACAGGAATCGCGCCAGGGATTTGCATAACTCGGTCTTACCGACACCAGTCGGCCCAAGGAACAGGAAAGATCCGTTTGGCCGATTGGGATCAGCAATACCGGCGCGCGAGCGCCGAACAGCATTGGCGACCGCGTTTACGGCTTCCTGTTGGCCAACCACCTGCTTGTGCAGTTCGTCTTCAAGCTGAAGCAACTTGGCCTTTTCACTCTCGAGCATTTTCGACACGGGGATGCCCGTCCACTTGGAAACAACCTCTGCGATCTCTTCTTCAGTAACCCTGTTCCGCAACAGCTTCATCTCACCAACTTCTGCAGCCATGGCTGATTCAAGCAGTTTTTCGAGTCTCGGAATTTCGCCGTACTGGAGCTCGGACATTCGCGTCAGGTCACCCGCACGCTTGGCTGATTCAAGTTCGAGCCTTGCTGTATCG
>CAYGNA010000284.1:0-2200 GCA_964351065.1 uncultured Pseudomonadales bacterium | reverse complement strand
ATCGAGATCTTCACGTGTCTGCTGCTCACCATGCAGAGCAGACTTTTCTGCATTCCAGATTTCGTCCAGGTCAGCGTACTCTTTTTCGAGTTCTTCAATCGTCTCGTCCAATGTACCGAGTCTGGCCTTTGATCCCGCATCACTCTCCTTCCTGAGTGCTTCCCGCTCAATTTTCAACTGGATAAGCCGACGCTCCAGACGGTCCATGTCCTCCGGTTTGGAGTCCATTTCCATCCGTATCAAGCTGGCGGCTTCATCAATGAGATCAATGGCCTTATCAGGCAACTGCCGATCGGTGATATAGCGATGGCTGAGTTTTGCAGCAGCGATGATTGCCGGATCTGTGATATCAACCCCGTGGTGAACCTCGTAGCGTTCCTTAAGGCCACGCAAAATCGCAATCGTGTCCTCTACATTGGGCTCATCCACAACAACCTTCTGGAATCTGCGCTCAAGCGCGGCATCTTTTTCAATGTACTGGCGATACTCATCCAGTGTGGTTGCGCCGACACAATGCAATTCCCCCCGCGCCAGTGCCGGCTTCAGCATATTGCCAGCATCCATGGCACCTTCTGCCGTACCCGCTCCTACCATTGTATGAAGTTCATCCATAAACAGAAAGACGCTGCCTTCTTCTTTGGCAAGCTCATTCAACACGGCCTTGAGACGTTCTTCGAATTCACCGCGGAACTTTGCCCCGGCAATGAGCGCCCCCATATCCAGGGAGAGAATCTTCTTGTGTTTCAGTCCTTCGGGTACTTCACCATTGATGATCCGTAGCGCGAGCCCCTCAACTATTGCGGTCTTGCCAACACCCGGCTCACCGATGAGGACAGGATTGTTCTTCGTTCGGCGCTGCAGTACCTGGATCGTTCGGCGTATTTCATCATCACGTCCAATCACCGGGTCAAGTTTGCCTGCCTCTGCACGTTCGGTCAGGTTCACCGTATATTTGTCGAGTGCCTGGCGCGATTCTTCCGCGTTAGGATTGTCCACGTTCTGCCCACCCCGCACCTGCTCAATCACCCGCTCTAGGGATTCTTTGCGAATGTTGTATCTGGCAAACAACTTGCCCAGTTCACCCGGATCTTCTACTGCGGCAAGCAGCACCAGTTCGCTGCTGATGTACTGGTCCTTGCGCTGCTGGGCCAGCTTGTCTGCAACATTGAGAATACGTGCCAGTTCAGGCGACATCTGGACATCGCCATAGTTGTCCTTGATTCTGGGCAGGGCGCCAATCATGTGCTCGAGTTCCTCGGCAAACTTGCCGACGTCCACACCCATCTGGGAAAGCAGCGGTTTACAGGAGCCACTTTTCTGATTTATCAGCGCAAACACAAGATGTACGGGAGCGATATAGTTGTTGTCTTTACCTACCGCCAGTGATTGGGCATCCGAGAGTGCTTCCTGCAGACGGCTCGTAAATCGGTCAATTCGCATGTCATTTTCTCTTGTTTGGTCGAGGAACTAATCCGTAGGTGGGGCCAGGCACGGGGTATTCAAGCAGTTGCGACCCATTTTGGTTGCTTTGTCCCGGTGCGTGTGGCAATTTGCCCCATTTTCAAGGGCTGACCCTTCCCCATGGGCGATGAGCCATTTTTTGACAAGGCCAAAAATACAGGGTTTCGGCACTTTAGAAACGCCGCCAGGTTCTCGCTAAATGGCCTGCGCGCCGCATTTGTCCGCGAATCTGCTTTTCGCCAGGAATTGGGCGTCCTTTTGGTGCTTACGCCACTTGCGGTATGGATATCGCAGTCGGTGTTCGATTTTGTCTTCATGATGGCAGTCGCAGGCTTCGTGCTGGTGGTTGAATTGCTGAATTCATCAATTGAGGCAGCCGTGGATCGTACCGGTACAGAGCACAACGAATTGGCAGGGCTTGCCAAGGATTATGGCTCGGCGGCGGTCATGATTGCACTCGTGATAGCGGCCATGGTCTGGCTGACATTTCTCTACCAGCGGCTTGTGCAATAACCATGGCAACCAAGGTCTACATTACACCCGGCGGCGCCAGGAAACTTCGCGACGAACTGAACTACCTGTGGCGGGAGAAACGCCCTGAGGTGACCCAAAAGGTGTCCGCGGCTGCTGCGCTCGGTGATCGCTCAGAGAATGCTGACTATATCTACGGCAAAAAAGCACTCCGGGAAATCGACAAGCGCATCCGCTACCTGACCAAACGCCTTGATAATCTTGAGAT
>CAYGNA010000283.1:0-5723 GCA_964351065.1 uncultured Pseudomonadales bacterium | reverse complement strand
GGCGTCAATCTTCTCAGCTGAGCCCGCTGTCACAAAACAGGGATTACCAAAACTCCTGCAGAGTTGAATTGCGGCTGTGCCGACGCCACTCGCCCCGGCATGCAACACCACTTTCTCGCCGGGCAACAGTGCGGCTTCCATAAACAGGTTCAGCCATGCAGTCGCAAACACTTCTGGCAGGGAGGCGCCATGTGCAAAAGAATGTCCGCGAGGAATGCTGACAACACTACCCTGGTGCGCGACCGCGTACTCAGCATAACCGCCGCCAGGCAGGAGCGCACAAACACGATCACCTGGTTGCCATAGCACAACATTCTCTCCAACTGACGCAATCTCACCTGCACATTCCAGTCCCAGCACAGGGCTCGCACCGGGTGGTGGCGGATATCCGCCGCGTCGCTGTAACAGGTCCGCGCGATTGATGGCTGTTGCATACACCCGAATCAGCACCTCGTTGGGGCCTGGCGCTGGTGTTTCGACTTCCTGCCAGTGCATGACCTTCTGGTCGTCAACAACGATGGCTTTCATTGGCATTCCCTCAAATGGTAGCAATTGGTAGTGATGGGCAGTTTAGCCAGTTCCTGTCCGGAAAATCCGGCTCAAATACAAGTCTGATGCACCTTCAGGACCATGTCAGATTCCATCCAAACAGGTATAGCGGAAAAAGTCACGACAGCCCCTGGCTTTCAAACAGGAACCAACTGACAGATTAATAGTGTGGCGGCGGTCCGTCGTCCTCACCCGGCGCTGGCAGCGCGCCTTCCAGATTGACGATAATCTCATTCAATCTGCGGATATCTTCCTTCAGCTCAAATATCTGCTGTTGCTGCTGACCCAGCGCGTCATCCAGTTTTTGCAGCAGATCTTCCTGAAAAGCAATGCGTGACTCCATGTCTTCAAAACGCGATTCGCCTACCATCGCAGCCGGACCTTCACACCCTGATCTGCAAGCCACTGCTTGAGTTCACTGACCCGGTATTGACCGTAGTGGACCATGGAAGCAACCAGCGCGGCGTCCGCGCCGCCTTTGGTCAGCACCTCAAGCAGGTGCTCGGGCTTGCCAGCACCACCCGAGGCAATGACCGGAATGGACACAGCATCAGCAATCATCCGGGTAAGCTGAATTTCATAACCTTCTCGCGTGCCATCAGCATCAATCGAGTTAACAACGAGTTCACCTGCACCGAGGGTCTCACCGCGCAGCGCCCACTCGAGCGCATCAATACCCATGCGCTTTCGCCCACCATTGATGACCACTTCATAGCCACTGGGGAAATCCCGATTTGTGCCAACTTTCAGAATATCCATGGAGAGCACAACATTCTGATTGCCTATTGCGTAAGCACACTCTGTGATAAGTTCCGGCCGCAGCACTGCCGCAGAATTTACATTTATCTTTTCCGCGCCAGCCCAGAGCAGTTTGCTGGCATCCTCGACTGTTCGTATGCCACCGCCCACCGAAAAGGGAATGGATATCTGTTCGGCAACAGCCTCGACCACGTCAAGCATGATGTTGCGCTTGTCGCTACTGGCGGTAATGTCATAGAAGACCAGCTCATCCAAACCGTCCTCATAGTATTCAAGCGCTTTTTCGACCGGGTCCCCGATGTCCTTCGTATCAACAAACTTCACGCTCTTGGCGAGTTTGCCGTCACGCACATCAAGGCAGGCGATAATCCTCTTACTCAGCACGGGTCCCACTCCTTGAATCCTTCGAGCACCTTTAGCCCAAGCCGCCCGCTCTTTTCAAGGTGAAACTGGGTAGCAAAGAGATTGTCGCGCCCCAGCATCGAACAAAACCGGATGCCATATTCTGTCATGCCAAATATTGCACTCGCGTGGCTGGGGATCGTGTAATAGGAGTGGACAAAATAGAACTCGTCCCCGGTATTTACCAGTTTCAGCACCGGGTGAGGCTGAACAAATTCAACCTCGTTCCAGCCAATGTGTGGAATCTTCATTTTGCGATCAGCAAAATCAAAACGGTCGCAGACGCCCTCTACCAAACCAAGACAATCGCGCCGCCCCTCCTCGCTGTACTCAAGAACAATCTGCGCACCCAGGCAAATACCCAGCAGGGGCTTACCCGTGCGAAAAAATGCCCTGAGGGCGTCATCGAGTCCGCGTTGGTGCAGGGTAACCATAGCGCTGTCAGCGGAGCCTACTCCTGGAAAAATAACCCGATCGGCGGCCAGTAACGCCTCGGGATCTGCGCTGATAACAGCTGGCATACCCACCTTCTCGCAGGCCCGCTGGACGCTACGCAGATTGCCAGCGTCGTAATCGACTATAAGCGTAGTTTGCACATCAGTAACCGAGGGCCGCGAGAGCGCGCATTATAGGAGCCAAGCGGCGCTGATGCCAGAAGGCGCGGGACAGCGCTCGTTCCTGTTCAAGTGACACGCAGACCTGTATCATCTCTGTGATACAAAATCTTGATCAACTCTCCACCCACCAGGTATTGACCATGAAGCTCAACATCGAAGACACCACCGCGGTACCCGTCTTCCAACAGATTGTCGACCAGATTCACTTTGCGATTAATACAGGTTCGTTGTCACCCGGCGACCGCTTACCCAGCATCAGGAATCTGGCGGCAGACAGCAACATTGCGGCAAACACCGTGGCCAAGGCGCTACGCCAACTCGAGTTTCGTGGCGTCGTTGAAGCAAGGGACCGCTCTGGCTACGTGGTAAAAGGGGCTGGAAACAGTCGCTACCAGTCCCGGGGTGTGAGTGCTGACAAGACCGAGGTCCATAATGTGGTCGATTCACTGGACGCGGGGGCTGTACCAGGCGCGTTCTGCAAGATGACAGAAGACTTCCTCGGCGGAGACCCGGACAAGTGCAACGTGATCCACTCAGACGGCAGCGGCACCAAGTCGATTATTGCCTACCTCAAGTACAAGGAAACGGGCGATGCGCACGTGTTTCATGGCATCGCCCAGGACAGCATCGTCATGAACCTGGACGACCTGATCTGTGTCGGCGTGGGCGGCCGCATCCTCATCTCCAACACGGTCAACAGAAACGCCCTTAATTGTCCTGGGGAAGTGGTATCTGCACTGATCGAAGGTAGCGAGACCTTCCTTGCCGCGCTGCGGGACCAGGGTGTCGAGATCTACTCCGGGGGCGGTGAAACTGCGGATGTGGGCGATCTCACCGGGACCGTTGTCGTTGACTCCTGCGCGGTTGCCATCATGAAAAAGCGCGATGTCATTACCAACCAGATCTTGCCCGACCTCGCGATCGTTGGCCTTTCGTCAACGGGGCAGGCAACTTTCGAGCAATCGCCCAATAGCGGTATGGGCAGCAACGGATTGACCAGCGCCCGACACGACATGTTGAGCCGCTACTATGCTGACACCTACCCCGAGTCGTTTGATCCCAACGTTGATCCATCCCTGGTCTACTGCGGCCCCTACCGACTTGAGGATAACCTGCCGGGTGGCGATTGTTCGGTGGGTGAAGCCCTGCTCAGCCCAACTCGCAGTTATGCCCCGGTAATTTACCGGCTGTTGCGGGAAATGCCAAATGAGGTCAAGGGCATTGTCCACTGTTCCGGTGGTGCGCAGACCAAGTGCCTCAAATTTGGTCGTGATCTGCATTTTGTCAAAGATGCGCTCTTCCCGATTCCTGCGGTTTTTGCCGCGATACAGGCCGCATCCGGCACGCACTGGCAGGAGATGTACAAGGTTTTCAACATGGGGCACAGGATGGAAGTTTACCTTCCCCATGAGCGGGTGGGCGAACTGATCCACATTGCTGCGGAGTACGGCATCGAGGCAAAGCGAATTGGCTATACCGAGGCGTCCCCGGGAGGCAATCGGCTGACAATCACCGATACCCAGGGCACGGATTTTGAGTATCGCTAACGTCTGCCCCATCAAGACACGAACTGCCGCAGGGGCAAAATCTCGGGTTGGCGGACGCCCGCGGGCGGTAGTATCCTAACCAGCACCCAACTCAGGCGAAAGTGGCAATGGCACAAACGAGCTTCGAAGATTGTTTGAAAATCCTGGTCGAAAAGGAAGGCTCGGACCTGTACTACAGCACCGGGGCTCCACCATCAGCCAAGTTTTACGGCACGATGAATCAACTCAGCGACGTGCCGATGAAGCCCGGGGAAGTGGCTCAAATTGCAGACTCGGTCATGACCGTAGATCAACGGGCGCAATTTGCCCAGAACCCGGAAATGAACCTCGCCATTTCTCGCCCAGGGCTCGGCCGATACCGCGTCAACATCTTCCGGCAGCGCAACGAAGTCTCTATGGTTATTCGTCGACTGGGTGACACCCTGCCGGATTATCGTCAACTGGGTCTGCCGCCCGTTCTGCCAAAGCTGATTATGTCCAAACTGGGCCTTATCCTTTTTGTGGGTGGCACAGGGTCCGGCAAGTCAACGTCCATGGCAGCGCTCATTGACTATCGCAACCAGAAATCCAAGGGCCACATCATCACCATCGAGGACCCCGTGGAGTTTACCCACCCGCACAAGGGCTGCATCGTTAACCAGCGTGAAGTGGGTTCTGATACGGCATCTTTTCACGAGGCCCTGGCCAATACCCTGCGCCAGGCACCCGACGTTATTCTGATCGGTGAGATTCGCCACCAGGAAACAATGGAACACGCATTGGCATTTGCAGAGACGGGTCACCTGTGCCTGTCAACACTGCACGCCAACAATGCCAACCAGGCCATGGATCGAATCATTAACTTTTTCCCGGAGGAACGGCACACCCAGCTATTGCAGGATCTGTCGCTGAACATGAGAGGCATTATCTCCCAGCGACTGATTCCAACCGTCGACGGAAAACGCGCTGCCGCCATCGAAATTCTGTTAGGTTCGCCCCGCGCTGCCGATCTGATCGCCAAAGGTGACGTTGGATCACTGAAAGAACTGATGGAAAAGTCTGCCGAGCAAGGCATGCAGACATTTGATATGGCACTCTTCAAGCTTTACAAGGAAGGTAAGATAACGCTCGAAGAAGCTCTCAAAAACGCCGACTCGAAGAACAACCTGCGGCTCAAAATTACACTCGACAGCAAAAAAGATGGCGGCGGCGATGCACCGACTGCACCAGCCGCGCCACCGGCTGCCGCCGCAAAACCTGCTGCACCGGCAACACCAGCACCCCCGCCCACACCCGAGAAGAAAGAATCTGGCCTCGGTGGATTGTCACTGGCGCCATTGGATGACGCTGACAAGGACAACTAGCCGGTTACCGGGTGGCCCGGCCTATGTGCATCAGGGGCTTTGGGTGTAATCCACGGTCTTGAGTTGCCGATCCAGCGATCGGTAGAAGCTCGCAACCATGGGAAGGGCATAGGTCGATTTTCGGGCGACAAACCTGACGGGACGGTTCAATCCCTGCCCACCCAGATTCACCAATACGCTATCTGGCACCTTTAGTGTTCTCGCAACACCCAGTGGCACCAGGCCGTGGCCAAATCCGGCAATTGCCATCTGGGCCACGCTAAAAAAAGACTCAAGCGAAACCTCGCGCCGAATGCGCAATCTGCGCGCTTCATTCTTGAACGAACGCCAGGCACCAGAATAGTCCTCTATCGTAATCACACTCAGCTCACCCTTCGCCGGCATTTCGAGCCGGCTTAACCCGGCCGGGATAATGACCATGGGTTCCTGGGTCAGCACTTCAGACTGAAGATCGGTATCCAGTGCATCTGAGCCGGTGCAGACGCCCACCATAAACTCACCCGAGC
>CAYGNA010000282.1:0-5727 GCA_964351065.1 uncultured Pseudomonadales bacterium | reverse complement strand
CCTGTTTACGCCTCGGGCTGGCTCAGCTGGGACGACCCAATCCAAGTAGTCCCAGCCCCAGCTGCAACAGGGTCGCAGGTTCGGGGACCTCATATTCAACAACCAGGCCACCATTGCCGTAGAGGTAGTTGCCCGGTGCATCGTTCCATGTTGTGCCGCTCCAGGCGACCAGCGCATTTTCTACACCACCGCCGTTGCTCGGTTCGCCGATCTGCCAATTGCTGTATGTCCAGGCCTCGCCTGTTACCCAGCTCCAGCCACCAGCAGGCTCTATTGAACCGGCAGGTTGGAAACCGCCGTACCAGTACTGGTTGTTGCTGGTCAGTGAGTCGACAAACGAATTTTCGCCGGCGCTGGTAATGGTGACAAGGTGGCCGCCCAGGCTCTCCGCAAATAGTTTGGCAGCGCTCCAGGTGATGCCGCCCGCCGCAGAATAGCTTTCATATGTCTTACCGCCATAAGTGCCGCTGATATCCAGAACTGGTGTAGCCAGTGCCCAGCCGGGTAGCGCCAGTGTTGCGGTCAACAGAAGAGCTCTTTTCATGTGCGGTGTTTCTCAAAAATGGGTCTTTTGGCCTGGTCGATAGTAAAGCAATTGTCGCGCCATGTGATAAATACTTCATAAAATCAATACGTTGTAAATCAGCGCGGGCTGAAAATGGAGCGATGTGTAAGATTTTTCGACAATTAGCGGTTTTCCGCCCAGATGGCGCCCACCCGAGTATCCTGATCCTCACCTCCAAACCGGGTAAACAGATCGTGGCATTGGTATCACGTTCAATTCGAACCCCATTTGACGCCAGACGCAGGCGAGGGGTTAAATCCTTGCGGGCGATTTTGACCAGCGTTAGTGTAATGACGAAGTTGTTCAGAGCCTGTTGAACAAATCACAAAAGGAGGAAGTGCATGGTGCCCGTTGAGTTTACGCCCGAATACATTGAGGCAAACAGTCCACCTGAAGAACAGCTCTACACGGCCTTTTTGAAGAGCGGCGAGCCTTATCGCAGCTTGTATCGGCAAAATTTTCACACCGCCGCGCGGGAGGGTTATGGTCACAATCCCGAACCGCTTAAAGCCGCAGCAATACCCGGACTCGATCTGGAAGACGAGACTGTTTATTACAACACATCCGGTGCGGCTGCTAACTACTGGTCTACAATTGACCTGCCGCAACCAACCAGAGACATTCGCAAGCTGCGCACCGATCTACAACAGTGGGGCTACTGTCTGATTGAGGAGGCGCTCTCAAAAGACCAGTATGAGCGCCTGAAACAGCGGCTCACCGAACAGGCAGAAGCCGAGCGTAAAGCCGGCATTGCGTGCTGGACAGGTGCAGCCGCGGCGCCAGGCGAACCGCTTCCCAAGGTTCAGTTTCTGCACTCGCTCATTAATAAGGGCGAGCAGTTCATCCAGTGTGTCGAGCACGACCCGGCAGGAGTGCAGGGTGGTCCACTAATCGAACAACTGTTGAATGAGACGATGGGTCACAATTTTTTGATGTCATCGTTTATTGCGATCATCTCCAACAAATTCAATATGCCGCAGGGGTTACATCAGGATCAGGCTATCGCCCCGTTCCAGGATGCTACTGCTCCCTTTACCGTAAATACCATGTACATCATGGATGATATGACTTCACACAACGGCGGCACGTTGGTTGTGCCTGGTTCCCATAAGCTGATCTCGGCGGCGGGCTCGGGTAACCCGCTAACGGAGCCACTTCCGCCGGCCATTAATCTTGCTGCGCCTGCCGGGACTGTCATGATGTTTGAGGGCCGACTGCTGCACGGTACCGGGGTCAACAGGAGCAACGCCTCGCGCAGTATCATGGTGATGAACAGTGTAAAACCGTTTATGCGTCAGCAGGAACTGCATCTGCTGTCGGCGCGTGCGGATGTCCTGCAGAACGCATCCCCGAAGCTGCTCTACCGCCTGGGAGCTCTGCCCACGGGTTTGGGGGGCGTTGAAGGCGCGTGGCACGAGTACCAAATCAATCAGCGTCTTGCCCTCGAGAATGGCCGCTATGAGCCGGTAGGTGCGTTGACGCCTGACGACGTTGACGCATTGAGCGCACCTTTAACCTACCGGGAATCTCTGCTTGCCAGGCGGCAGTTTGAGCATCAACCGGAAACGCTGGATATGGTGCGGCGACTCTACGAGAACCTGAAGCCGGCGTGGCAGGCACCCAAAGAACTTTTTCCGCCAGCGCAACGTTGATCAAGATTGTATTATTCGCCCGCGGTTTGAAAATCAGCAAGCCAGTCTGGTTTTGAAGCGCATTGCCAGAAACCAGAACCCACAGTATTCACAGCGCTGCGTCGCCGGGAACAACCCTTGTCATGAGCTTTTCGGACTACACACAACAGGCAGGCCTGGCTGTTATCAATGCCATTGCGCGCAGCGTGCCAACAACGCGGCGGGCAGTACCTTATGGCGATGAGTCGCGCCACTTCCTGGACTGGTATCGGCACCGGGATTCAACAACCGTTCGACCAACCGTGGTGTTTTTTTACGGTGGTAACTGGCGCAGCGGTCGTCGGCAGGACTACCGCTTTGTTGCTGATACCCTGATGACACTGGGGTGTGACGTTGTTGTGCCTGACTACAGGCTTTATCCGCAACATCGCTTCCAGCACATCTTGGAAGATGCCCGGCTTGCGGTGGAAACAGTGTTCAAGCTCGTGCCTTTTGGGGTGCCACTGATACTGATGGGACATTCAGCAGGTGCACAGATAGGTGCACTGCTGACACTCAATCGGGAACTGCTATCAGCGCCAGAGCGGATTTGCGGGTTTGTTGGGCTCGCTGGTCCCTATGACTTTTACCCATTTACCGAGGATGACCACTGGGAGTTGTTTGGCCCTGAAGAACATTATCCGGCGTCACAGCCTGTGAACTATGTGCGTGATGATGCGCCGCCCCTTTACTTGCTGCATGGCGAGGATGATCGACGGGTGCGCCGTGGGCACTCCAAGAGCTTGATGGAAAAACAGCAGGAGATTGGTGGTGTTGCCGACCGCGAGGTCTATCCCGGCATGGGGCATGTTGACATTGTTGTTGAGTTCTCACGGCTGCACCGACGCCGCAGTAAGGTTGTTAGCGACGTCAGTGCGTTTGTGAACCGGATTGCTCAGGGGCGGATTTCGTAGAATGCGTTAAAAACGTCGCCTTCAAAGGGTATGCGTTTGAAGCGGGTGAAACCGGCAGCTTCGGTCATTTCCCGCGCTTTTGCCTCGTGGAATCCAAGCGTGCCGAGACCAGCGCCGTCAGGCACGGAAAGCCCCGCTGACATGCAGACCATCACCGAGAAGGAATACGCCAGGGTGGCAATCGGGTTCTCTTTCATGTTTTCGGCAAACGTGGGTTTGCCCTGAATATCTGCGCACAGCCATGTGCCGTCCGGTTTGAGTGAGGCGCGGATGGCGTCAATCAAGTGGGTCGGGTGGGTTGAGTCATGGATGACATCAAATGTGGTAATGAAATCTACCGAACCATCTTCCGGCAATGGATGGTCGACGGGATTGTGGAGCTTCACGTTTTTAACACCGGCACTGGCGATGTTCTGTCGTGCCCGATTCAGCGCGTGCATGGAGATGTCATAGCCGATGAACTGACTGTTTGGGAAGGCTTTTGCCATGGCAATGGTTGAGTTGGCCGCGCCACAGCCGACATCTGCCACGCTGGCGCCGGTATCGAGTTTTGTCACAATATCGGCGAGGCTCGGTAGCAGGTCTGGTACCAGGTGATTTGCCTGGAACTTGCGGCTCATGCGCTCAATACCACAGGCGCAGGACTCGCCCTTGTCATCGTAGCTCTGGCCAATGCCCGTCCGGAAACAATCGGGCAGATCACCGACTGTTTCGAACATGGCCACAACGGAATGTATCATGCCGCCAAGATAGGCCGGGTGCTCGGGCGTTGCGAGCACGGCCTGGGCTTCCGGGGTCAGGAAAAACTTATCTTTCTCCTCATCGTAAGCAACCTGGCCAATACATCCCTGCTGATACAACCATTCCCTTACCCAGCGTTCGGATAGCTGGGTCTTGTCAGCAAGTTGGTGACTGTCGGTTGGGCCAAGCTCCGCAAGTGCCTTATAGATACCCAACTGATCACCTATCAGGGTAAGTGCACAGTTGAGTCCGCCTGTGACGCTGCCGGAGACTTTGCCAGCGAAGGCGCGTAGTGCATCCGGATTTGTTTCAATTCTTTCCATCGTGATGTTTCCTGTTGATTTAGAAGAAGTCTTCGTCGGGAAATGTGTCTGCCGGCCAATCTGCTATCTACCTATATAGCCCCGGTTCCAGGTCGGGCTGATCAGGATTTCATTGAGGCAGACATGCGGCGGTGCCTTGCACACATACAGAATAAGGTCACCCAGGTCCTCTGCCTGGAGCATTCTTGCGCGGTCTTCAGTGCTGACAGGGATGGGGCGGCGATCCAGGATTTCGGTTGCCACCTCACCAGGGCAAATAGCACAGGCGCGAATACCGTAACGGCACTCTTCCTGGTTAATGCTCTCATTCATGGCGTTCAAAGCGTGCTTGGCGGCAGAGTAGGCGGGACCGGAGACACGACTGACATAGCGGCCGGCCCAGGAAGATATATTGATAATGAGCCCACCTCCCTGCTGGCGCATGATTGGCAGCACACTGGCGCAGCAATAGTAGGCGCCGTTCAGGTCGACCTGGATAACTTCTTCCCAGTTCTCGGTGGGCATGTCAGCCCAGGATCTTTCTTTCACGTTGAGTCCGGCAGAGTGGACGAGAAAATCGATCTGGCCAAAGTCTGCTTCAATCTGCTTGGCCGCAGCGAAGACTGCGTCGCGATCCGCTACGTCAAGAGGCAGCACCGTGACGTCTCCGGGGATTGAGGATGCAACGTCGCCGAGCTGTGCATGGCGGCGTCCTGAGATAATGACCCTGGCGCCTGCCGCAGCCAGCGTTGCGGCCCCAGCGGCACCAATACCTGAACTCGCTCCTGTAACCCAGGCAACTTTACCTGTGATGTCCTGCAGCATCTGCCAACTCCCTGTTGTGATTGATGCTTAACTGTCCCACAAAAAGCCGATGGCAGGCAAAAAAAAGAGGGCCGAAGCCCTCTTGTGTAAACAGGTAGCGCGCTACTTTTGAGCGAGTTGTTTTGCCTTTTTCATGGCGTTTTTGTAAGCGCGATCGACCGATGACTTGTGGGACTTCTCCAGCTTGGGGTACACGGCCATTGCCGCTGCAAGCGCCTGTTCGTATCCCGGCAGGCCGTTGAACTGGGAGTGGAGATAGACCGAATAATCCGTCAGGTTGTCGAATGAGAGCGAAGAGTTTTCTTTGATATAGTCCCAGCCGCCAATAGCGGTGACAGCCCCGGCTTCTTTTGCCTTGTTCTTGGCCGCACCGGCAAGAAAGCCACCAAAGGGCACTTTTGCGGCAAGTGCACCGGCCGCCTTATCACCTGCCATGGCACCAACTGCGGCCCCGGCCTGCGCATTCAGTGCTTTGTCAGCCCAGGCAGTTAGATTGCCGCCTTCATCAAATGGCAACATGAACTTGCCGCCGCTGCCAACTTCAGGCTCCGGTACCTCAAGTTCAACGGCTCCCGCATTGATCAACTGCTGGACCTCTGCATATTTGTCGACAACTTGATTTATCTGCCCGAGGATTACCTGGGCTTTGACAACAGCGCCCATATCCACAGCAAAACTTGTCAATGGCAGGGCACATAACAGAAGCGTAA
>CAYGNA010000281.1:0-5742 GCA_964351065.1 uncultured Pseudomonadales bacterium | reverse complement strand
GATCCCCTCGGAGAATCCGGAGTGACCGTGGGTATCACCCCAGTAGACCCGGTCGCCTGGTTCATCGTCAACGAGCACAGGGTTAAAGTTGCCAATCAGACTGCCGTCGGTACTGCGCGCCTGCAGACGGTGTACGCCTGGTTTATCGAAGGTGAGTTTTGTCGTCACCACAGCGCTGCCATTGGTCACGACGTCTGCAATAACCTTGTCGCTCTCGACAATTTGCCAATCGGGTACGCCGCCCATGGCACGGTTGCCGTACTGATCCTCCGTCCGAATTGATACTTCCACCGTTTCACCGGTGGCAACAATGGATGGTGCAAAACCGGCAACGCCTGCTGCTGTGCTGCCAATCACCTTGATGGGCTGGATAGGTAAGGATAGCCACAGGTTGTCTTTGTCGAGTGCCAGGTACACGGGGAATGGCATCTGGTCAGATGAAAAGTCGGGCATCAGCAGCCCGCGGCCGCCGCCGCTGGTATCGCCATAGGTGATGGTTACGGTGTCGCCTTCGTTCAGGCTACCGCCGCGTACGCGGAAGACCAGCTGGCCCTCGGCGCCACGAAACCCACCGTGCATGCCTGGTACCATCACAGCATCGGTGGTGAATGAGACATCCGCGTTGCTTGAGCCGATGGAGACATAGTTTGCTTTGGTGGGATCAGTCGCCTGGAAAGGCGGATGATTGGTCTGAAAGTGCTTTGAGATCAAAAAGCCGCCACCATCAGTAACCGGGAATTCACCTACCGTGTAGGTTTGCGTGAAAGTCGCGTATTCGCGAACGGTAAATGGGCCAGTTGGCGATGCAGCAAAGTTGCCGATCCCTTGCGGGTGCTCGTCATTCATGGCAAGTTCGGCGATAAATGCGTCGAGCGCTGGACCTGACGGAGCATCGTACGCGTTGACGGAAGAGACAACAGCGGTGACGTTAACCGGCACAACATTCCCGGCCATCGCATACGCATTGACCCAGTCGAACAGAATGTTGGCGCGCTCTCGCTGGTTGTCCTGGTTGGTAGGTGTGCTGGTGACATCGCGCTTCAGCGCTTCAACGCGGTCGCGGAGTTCCGCTGTCATATAGTCGTCGGCAACAGGTGCTTTTGCCTGGGGCGGAGGTGGGTTCTCGCCACAGCCGAACAGGACCAGGATAAGGGAAACTAAAACAACATTACGCATCGTGAGTGTTCTTCCGGTTGAAAGATGCGGCGATGATCTTATATTGGCGGATTTGTCGCAAGTCGCAAGAGAAAACATTCCAGGGCGCGTTCGTCGCGCGGAAGTTGACAACTCAGGATAGCAAGGTTCGTTCAACCAGCCACCAGGTCCCAAGCCCAAGAATGCCGGCTGAAATGGTGATCGACAAGCCGTTCCACCAGTGCATGCGGCGTAGCCAATACTGAATGATCATAAAGGGCATAACGACAGCCAGCAACTGGGCTGCCTCAACGCCAACATTGAACAGTAGCAGTGCTGGCACAAACTCCTCCGTCGGCAGTCCAATCTCCCGCAGAATAAATGAGAAGCCAAAACCGTGGATGAGCCCAAAGGTAAACGTGGTCAGCCAGCGTCGGTGCAGTCCGGGTTCCTTGTGGCGTCGAATGAGAAAGTAGAGATTCTCGGCGCCTATGTAAAAAATGGTCAGCGCAATGGCGACTTCTGTAAAACGTACATTGATGGTGAAAATGTCGAGTGCCGACACGGCCAGGGTAATGGAGTGCGCGATCGTAAATGCGGTAACCAGCAATACTAGTGTTCTGAGGCGCGCAACCACCACCAGCAGACCCAGCAAAAATGCCATGTGGTCATATCCTGTCAGCACGTGCTGGAAACCCAGCACAAAGTAATCGCTGAGCTTGGGCGCTTTGCCGCGAAGTGGGGAGGGTTCATCGGGGAGTGTCCAGCCCTGTTCCCATGCCAGGAACTCAACCGGGATCTCGACGTCGCGGCGGCCCTGGCCCAGTTCTGTAAACGTGACCTGCTCGCCCAGGGCAATTTCGAGATGGTTGATGTGGTCGGATTTCTCGGGCATCAGGTGATACTTGAGGTAAAGCTCACCGGGGGCTTCCCTGCAGGTTACCGCCAGTTCAACCTGGAAGGCATCAATGCCGGTATAGGTGTTGGCCTCAACTTCGCTGATGGCGCAGGGATTTTCAAAGTTCGAAATGGAAAAAGCACCGAGCGCCAGCGGCACCAGTTCCTCCGGCGAACTGGCGCCAAGTTCAATGGCGGCGAGCCTCGGTACGGTGAGCAATAGTGCACTTCGTTCACTGCCGATTGACAATGCTGTATAGAAAACGCCGGCCTGGTGGTCGTGCCGTTCCAGGCCAGAGATGTGTGCCGAGGCAGTGAAGGGTACGAGAAAGAGGCCGATCAGCCAAAGCCAAAGCAACTTGTCCCGCAATACCTTCACTGTCTAGTTGGCTGACCAGTTAACAAACGTTGGTGAAGACCAGGCTGTTTCGTCGTCCAGTTGGCGCACGCGTACATAAACGTGATTGCCATCCCCATCTTTTAGTCCGTCCTGTTCACTTAACTGAAACCTGAAATCCCGGTACAGCGGCAGATCTTCGCCAACAAGCACAAGATCTGCACCGGCCCGTTCACCAAACTCTGTGGTCCACATGCGTTCCTCAAGATCGCCCAGGCGAATGGTCTCCTGCACCAGTACAACGCGGCCAGGTACATCCGCATTAAAGTACTCGCCGGGCAGTTCGGGCATCGTCTGCATGTTCCAGTGTTCCGTGGCCTCGACAGATGAGGTCATGATGACGACGGTAACAAGGTCGTCAGGTGAGACATCCCGCAATGATAGCAGGGCACCGTCATTGTCACCGCGCACACGAAAGGTAAAGGTTGCCTCGTGTCGGCCGGTCTGCGTAACCCTGTCGGCGTAGTGTTCAGTCCCGAGTGGCTCCACTTTGTCGACGAACGTCTGGCTTGTGCTGCCTTCTGTCAGGCCAGGCGCCTCGCCCGCCTGGTGCACAAAAATTCTGCCCCAGTAACGCTCGTCGCCGCGCGGTGTGCGAGGGGCATTGGGGTTCTCACCCGGCGTGGAATCGAGATGCAGGCGAAATCTTAGCCTTGCACTGTCGCTTACAGGTTCATCGAAGCGAATCATTTGCGCATCCTGGCCATTCACCACCAGCGTAATGTCTGCAATCTCCTGGGTGCCGGCTGTAAAGCCGGACAGTTCAAAATTGCCTTGTTGGGTCACCGTCTCACCCATCGGTGAGCCATCGACATCCGTTTCCAGGTAGATGCGTGCAAACGACGTACCGTAGGTATGGCGCGTCTTGAGGTTCTCAAAAATCGCCGGCTTGTCATTGTTCATGGCAAACACGGCGCCAAGTCCACCACGGCTGCGACCGCGAGAAGGTGAATTACCCGGATGCCCGAGGTGATCGTCTGACGCCGCATGCAGACCTACCTTGTGGCCTTTCATCAGGTACTCGCGGCCAAACCATTCAAAAGAGCCATGTTGCGAAAATATCTCCACAAGGTCGGCGCCGGCGACATCCCAGTCACCGGGTTGGTGCGCGTGGGGAATAATCAGTACCTTGTCGGCGTCGTTGTATTTGCGCTGCATGCTGACCATATCTTTCAGCTGGGGCGCCTGCATAACGGTCACCGGTAACTGTTTGTCGTCGAGCAAAAAGACGTTGTGATGCCCGCCGAAGCGCCAGTTGTTGGTCCACTCGTAAGCGCGGAAGGCGACAAACCCATCCTGGGGGACATCAAAAGCGTCCGATACCAGGAAGTTATGCCGGAAGTGAACCTCTGACAGCATGATGTCATGGCCGGTGAGAGAGGCAAAGTCCAGGAACGCCACATTCTTGGCGAAATTCAGATACCACTCAGGTGTGCCGTTGGCATCGGTGTAGCCTTCATGCCCATGCAGTTCTCCCCAGTAGAGTCGTGGTCCAGTCGTGCGCGTGACAACCGGATTGCTGGTGCCGCTATAGCCGCCAGTTGTGTCAGTAACTCGCAGGTAAAGCGGCTTATCGGGATCTGTATCGACAACAACATCTTCGAAATGGAAGACCGCGCGGTCACCACGAATGGGACCACTTCGTTTGATAATGTCGGGCCCGTTCCAGAGCAGCAGACTCTTCGGAACGCCAAGTGCGGCGCGGTTAAAGTACTCATCCTCGACACTGGCCCGCACTGTGAAGGGCTCGCCAGGGCGTATCACACTGGGGGCAACAACACGGATGTGGCTCGCAGTTTTGCCATCAACCTGAAAGCGTGGTTGTGCGACAGGCACGAACACACCATCTCCGTTGAAGTCGATCTCAAAGCGCAGATCCATGGCGTCGTTGGTAAAACTCTGCACAAGCCAGCCAGGGCTACCACCGCTGGTTTCACCCAGTACAAAGCGGACACGATCACCTGGTTCAAGACGTCCTTCGCTCACAGTGATCATTGGTCGGTTACCGCCTGACAGTCCGGTAAAGGCGCCGCCCAGCCAAATACGAGATCCGCTGGTGAGCTTCACCTCGCGGCGATTGGTCGTTGCTGTGGCGTAATTGGCGTCCAGCGGGCGGGAAAACTGCAGCCGTCCGAGGTCGGAATACCAGTTTTGCCCCATGCGAATCCGGGCGCCGGTTTCAAGTGGTGTATCCACCACATAATCTATGGTGACGGTAGTAAATGTCTTGGCATTCAGTACGGGTTTTGCAGGCTCTCGTAATACCATTTTGCCGGTGCTGCCGCGCAAGTCATGGGCAGCGCGCAGTTCGTTAAAGCGACGTTCGAGCAAGGGGAATATGGTTTTGTCGCTGGTCAGGCTACCTGCGGCGCTGCGTGATCGCATCTGGTTGACCTCAGAACCGATGCGCCAGTTCAACAAGACACCATCATTTTGCAACGCGTCATAGTATTGGCCCAGCAACAGGGCGCGTGACTCTACATTGCTGGCATCAGTTGGCGCTGCAGCGAATTCACCTGCCAGTTGGTTAATGGCCTGCGCAAAGGCAGGGTCGGAGAGTTCGGGAATGTCCTGCAGCACTTTGAAGGGCAGGCCGGTACGGGCAGGCTCTGATGCAACCCATTCCGTGGCGGCATTGACAGGAAGGGCGGTTGCAATACATATGGCTACAAGCTGAAGGACCTGAAAAAGCCTTGATAGTTTATCCGTAATCGTCAATTTATTTTTCCAATGTGCAAAAAAGACGATAATAACCCTAATCAGGAAAATCTTCACATATAGAAAAATAGACGCTCGAGTGAGTTGTCGAAACTTGTCGATGCCGGAGCTTATCGACCCCAGTCGTATTGAACGGTCACGCCTATCTCGCGCGGGTCACCAACGTAAGCGCCGGGTTCATTGGCCGAATAGTAAAGGAAGTATGCCTCGTCCATAAGATTCCTGCCCCACAAAGACACCTCAACTCCCTGATCAAACCGCCAGCCTATCCGACCATTGAAAAGGTTTCGCCGATCGTTCTTCACGTCATCCACAGAGATGGATCCGTTTGTGCCCGGCCGAATCGTGAGATCGAGCGATGTAAAAAAATTGCCCCTTTCATAGATCAAGCCGCTCGATACTTTCCATGACGGTGAATTGGGTACATCGACGGCTTCGAGATTGGTCAGCCGAATTTCTTCATCCGGGTTGGTGACAAGTACGCCGCTCTCCTGGAGCACAGGCGGCGTAAACCTGGCGAATTTTGCGTCCAGGTAGCTGCCGGCAACCCATACCTTGAACGGCCCCATAAACAGCCAACTGTCGAACTCAAGACC
>CAYGNA010000280.1:0-5754 GCA_964351065.1 uncultured Pseudomonadales bacterium | reverse complement strand
AACCAGCACACAGGACCTGGTTGGCAACACGCAAGCGACCTCTCCCTGGCTCGAGGGCTGCTAAACGGTGATTCACGGGAGTTTGACCGCTTTTTTGCGGACTACTTTCCCAGGCTCTACCGATTTGCCATGACGCGCATGGATACCGACCCGTCGGCCGCGCAGGACGTCGTGCAAACCACGCTGATGAATGCTGTTCGATCGATGGACAGTTATCGAGGAGATGCGTCGATGTTCACATGGCTCTGCCAGATCTGCAGAAATGAAATTAATGCCCACTTTCGCCGACTACAACGTTCGGTACCCGTGGTTGCGCAGGACGATGATGCCATTCGGCCAATTCTGGAATCGCTGGAGGCCGCGAGCAGCGACGACCCGGAAAATGCGTTGCAGGGCAGCGAAATCACTCAATTAATCCAGGACGTGCTGGACTACCTGCCAGCCAATTATGGCAATGCACTTGAATGGAAATACATAGAGGGTTTTTCAGTATCCGAAATAGCTGCACGCCTGGAAGTGACCGAACTGGCTGCCCAGTCTTTGCTGTCGCGTGCACGCAACGCTTTTCGGGACGCCATATTACAGCTATCGCCCCAACTGGCGATGCAGGGGGAATAACCTATGCCTGAGCAAAATCAACCCAGGATGGATGAGGACAGCATTCGCGATCTGCTCCAGCGAGTGGGCGCCCGCCCTGCACCACCTGCCGATGTTGAGGCCCGCATCAAGCAAAACGTCGCAGCCGTCTGGCGCGAGGAAGTTCAGCGCAGGAAACAGCGCAACTGGACACGTTACGCGCTTGCCGCTTCAGTAGTGATGGCGCTGGCGCTTAGCTGGACTCTTGTGCCCACCGGCCGGGACATGGTTCCCATTGCGGAAGTTGCGCACGTTGTTGGCAATGCCCAGTACCAGGATCAGGATGGCAACTGGGTGTTACTCAAGCCTGGCACCCTGATTGGCATGCAGCCTGTCAGAACCGGGACCGATACCTATGTTGCGCTTGCAACTGACGGCGGACTATCCCTGCGAATTGCCGACAACAGCCAGGTGCAGTTTACCAGTGCGGATACTGTCGATCTCGCGCGAGGTGCAATCTACGCGGATAGCGCAGGCCGAAAGGCTAACGAAATTACGGTCAATACTCCGTTTGGCCAGGCCCGGGATATTGGCACCCGGTTTGAAGTCAGGCTCACCGAGGCTAGCTGGCGGGTTCAGGTGCGCGACGGTGCCGTTGAGATCCAGGACGATGGTATACGTGAAGTAGCTAATGCCGGTGGTCGGCTGACAATCTCGCAGAACAATCTCGTACAGCGAGAAACGGTGAGTAGCCAGGATCCGAGTTGGCAATGGGCCGGGATTGCAGCGGTACCATTCCATATCGAGGGTGCAAGCCTGCATGACTATCTGGGCTGGGTCGCACATGAAACGGGTGCCACCCTCAATTTCTCGAATGACAGTGTCGAGGCACAGGCGAAACGTACTATACTTCACGGCTCCATTAATGGACTGTCGCCCCGTGATTCGCTGGTCGCCGTACTGGCAACCACCGACTTTAGAACCGGGCCAGCCGACGCAGACGTCTTGTTGATCGAACGGCCAATCGAAAAAGGCCAGTGACAAGATAGTGCGGGGCAGTCCCATGCCGAGAGGTTGGATTGTCAGGTTTTTTCCCCCGCGCAATGTTGTTGGCAGTTGCTGTTTTTTTTCACGCCATCGCTGCTTTTGGCAGTACCATTGCTAACCTGCAGGCGTACCTGGCAGCCGCCAATGACTCGGGCCTGCGGATCGTGTTTAGTTCAGACCTGATCTCGCCTCGATATACAGTCACTTACAATCCCGACAAGCCGATCACGCTTGAGGAGGTCCGGCAAGCGCTCGCCGCATTTGATCTTGACCTTGCCCCCCAGGGTGACATCTGGCTCGTGCAACGCGCCGCGGCAGCACCACAACCGCAAGCAGTTACAGCCCCTCTACCTGATGCGCCACTGCCAGCAATAGAAGAAATGATTGTCACTGGCAGCCACTACAAACTCCTGATGCGGGACAAAACGCGGGCCGCGCTGCTCGACCACAATGAGTTACATACACGGCCTGTCGCCGGCAACGATGCGCTGCGCATCGTAAATCAGCTACCAGGTAGTGCTACCAACGGTGTGTCCGGCCGGCCTCGCGTCAGGGGTGGCCATGAAGATGAAACCCTGGTGCTGTTCGATGGCGTCAGGCTTTACAAACCGTTTCATTTCGGCACCTATAACAGCCTGGTCAGCAGTTTTGATAATCGCATCATCGACAGCCTGGAATTCTACACAGGTGGTTTTCCTGCCAAGTATGGCGACCGACTCAGTGCGGCAATGGTGATTGAACCCGTGATACCTGAGGCCGCAGTACGTGAACTTGGCCTGGGTCTCGTAACGGCTTCCTACTTTCAATCGGGTGCCGAATCAGACCGACAATGGCTGATCGCAGCCAGACGCAGTAGCCTTGAAATTGCCACTGAATTGCTGGAAAACGATCCGGGTACACCGGTATTCGCCGATGTGTTTGCCCGTCACCAGTGGCAACCCACGGCAAGTGACGAGTTCTCCGCCAGCCTGATGTGGTTTGGTGACGACAGCGTCATCAACAACACCTCTGAATCCGAGGTATCGGCGTCAATCGAAAGCAGTGCAAACTTCTGGCTCAAATGGTCGAAAACCTTTAACGATCGGTTTTTTGCTGACAGCTGGGCAAGTATCGCCATCCTGAAAAGCGACCGGGACGGCGTCATCAATAATCCGACGCGCTCAAGTGGTGAAATCGAGGATAGTCGCGAGTTCCGTTTTTACAGTCTCAAGCAGGCGTTCGAATATACACCCTGGAAGAATCGTCTCATTGAGTTCGGCTGGGATTACCGCTACATCCAGGCGGAATACGAGTTCGAGAGTGAACTTGACGTGGCACCGGCGTTTGCCGACCTTTCAAACTTTGTCCGGCCAGCGACACTCGAAGAGGAGGTCAGCGAAACCGGTCACCAGCTTGCGCTCTACGCCAGCATCCGCCAACGCCTGTTGACAAGGCTCACTATTGAACTCGGCGGTCGCTATGATTTCCAGCACTACGAACACGGCCTTCACGACTACCAGTTCAGCCCCAGGATTAATCTGCTGTTTGAACCGGCAGCATCAACTCAACTGCGACTTGGCTGGGGTCGTTTCAGCCAGGCCGAGGGGCTGCAGGAGCTCAATGTCGGAGATGGATTGCTTGATTTCCAGGACACCCAGGAGGCTGAGCACACCGTCATGAGTATCAGTCACAGCTTCGGCGTTGGCATTGATGTCAAGCTTGAGGCGTACCAGAAACGATCGAGAGAACCTGACATCTACTTCGACAACCTGACAAATCCACTGAGTTTGCTGCCAGAACTGCAGGCTGACCGCGTCAGAATCGACACCATGGGCTCGCTGGCACAGGGCGTTGAGTTCTCACTGGCCGGACAACACCGGAATTACAGCTACTGGGCAAATTATAGCTACTCAACAGTAAAGGACCTGATTGGCAGTGACTATGTGCGCCGCAGCTGGGATCAGAATCGCGCGTTTAACATTGGGGCCAGTCATGCGTTTGGCAGTTGGCAAACTGCCGTCACGCTCGCCTATCACGACGGTTGGCAGACCACACCGCTCACCTATGATGGGAGTCGGGTTCTGGCAGCCGACCGGAACAGCATCAGCTACGGCAGCTTTACCAGCCTGGACGTTAAGACCACCAGACAATGGCAACTGAACAGGGGTGTCCTGCGGCTGGAGGTTGGGATCACCAACCTGCTCAGCCGCGAGAACGTGGGGGGAATTGAATATGAACTGGATGGCGACCACCTTTCTGCGGTGCCAAAACAGGGGCTGCCGATGCTGCCGTTTGTGGACTTTTACTGGCAGTTTTAGCCATTAACGTTGCCGTTGAGATGCCTGGAGCTTGAGATTTCTCCGCTTCGTGGCGCTGCCACTCCGGTCGAAATGACAAGGATCTTCGCGCCGCCACTCCGGTCGAAATGACAAGGATCTTCGCGCCGCCACTCCTTTCTTCTCAGTCATCTCGACCGGAGGCCCGCAGGGCCGGAGCGGAGAGATCTCAAACCCCACGCCAGCCCACACTACTTAACTGGTCTTCTGCTGCACGGTGTCCAGAAGCATCTGGATTTCTTTCCTGCGGCCCATGTCCGCCAGTTCGCGTCCTGGTCTTGGCGCGGCGTCGAGCGCCTTCAACAGCACATCCCTGGCCTTGGCATACTCCGCCTGATCCACGAGGAAATCACCATAAAAATAGTTCGAATCAATGCCATCGGGATTCATGCTCACTGCCTGCTCCAGTAGTTCACGGGCTTTTTTGTCGCTGCCAAAAGCAACCGGCCAACCAGGCACCTGGTAATAGAGCGCTCCAAGGCTGGTGTAAGCAGAGCCATCGAGCGCGTTGTCATCAATCTTCATTGCCTGCTCGAGAGATGCGCGCGCGGCTTTGACCCACTTAAGCGCTGAGAGACCACCCGCCTTACCTGCGTAGGTACTCATGATGATGCCTTGCCAGATCAGTACTGCTGCATCGTCAGGATGAGCCACAACGGTTGATTCCGCCTGCGCGATCAGCGCCTCAAACGCGGCGACTTGTTCATCTCCCGACAGTTCGTAATTTGCTTTTGCCCAACCTGCCTGAAGCGCTTCAACGCTGGCAGCAAATGTGGATTGACCCAGCACCAGTAGCAGTATTGCTGTTAGCAAGTGTTTCATAAAGAACCCTCCTCATGGTTCGCATAATGTTTAATTGTTTTCAGCTGTTTGCCTATGGCCTTGTCGACCACTGATGGAAACAGTGCATTCATCTTGACCTGTGCACGTTCAACAGCACCCAACTGAACACGTGACTGACTTCTCTGCATGGCCGCCATAATGACCTCGGCCACCCGCTCAGCAGAATCCTGGGCCACACCGAGTGCAACATTGGCATCATTGGCTGCACCGGCATTCATTTCTGTTGCTGTTGCGCGAGGTGACACGTATATGACCTCGACGCGGCTATCACTCAACTCACGTTTGAGGGCCTCCGAAAATCCCTTGATGGCGTGTTTGGACGCGCAGTAGGCAACATAGCCGGGGTAACCAATTGCACCAAAGGTTGAGCCGACGTTGACAATCATGGCTGCAGGCAATCCTGTCAGATACGTCAACATCGACTGCGTCAGCAACATGGGTGATGTCACATTGGTCGTGATGACACGCTCAACATCTGTCTGTTCATAGATACTGAATTCATTCACGCCGGCGTTGTTCAACAAAACGTTGCAACGCTCTGCTTTAGCCAGGCACAACATGCGCTCCCTATCGGTAGCGCAGTTAAGGTCACCCTGCACGGTCTGTGCCCGCCCTGCGCAGCGGCGGGCAATATCGCCGAGTCGTTCACTATTTCTGCCATGTAAAAGGACATAAGCGCCCGCCTCAGCCAACTCAACTGCGAGCGCAGCACCAATTCCACCGGTTGCCCCTGTCAACAGTACACGCATGTCTTTCATCGCTAACCGGGTCACTACGCGGCCCGCCTTGCAACCGCTTCTGCACATGAGGGAATAGCGCGATAAACGTCGCCATACAGACGGTACATCATATTTGCGACATGAATGATCGCTGCCTGGTCTTCAGCCGCAGTAATCTTGTTCATCGCACGCTCAAAGTAGCCAATGTGATCCTGGTCCAGCTCACCGTGCGTTGTGAGGTAGGTCATCGCACT
>CAYGNA010000279.1:4219-5757 GCA_964351065.1 uncultured Pseudomonadales bacterium | reverse complement strand
GGTCAGGCCCTGGCCAACTTCGTTGTATTCAGGCAGAAAGAAATTCCACAGGCCCGATTCCTTGGCCTTGTTTTTTGCCCCTTCAAGCAACTCCAGTTGCTTTGGATGCCAGGACCAGCGTTCAGTTTTTTCCTTTTCCAGGGCATAAAATTCTTCTGTGATGGGAACGACGTTTTCCTCAATGTGCTTCTGCACGGCGTCCATCAGGGGTTGTGCCTCTGCGCTCATGGCGAGCTGAAAGAGGTCTGCGGCGAGATCTGGCATGAATTACTCCCTTTGTTGTCCAGTTTGGAAGCCTAAAGGTAAAGGGTTTTGGTGCGCGATGCCACGACCATCAATCCGCGTGATAGGTTGATGCTATTATCGAGGCTCATTAATCAAAGAGGAGCCGATCATGGCGCCAATTCCAAAAGGTGGCACAGTTGCCGTTACGGGTGCTGCAGGATTCATCGGTAGTTGGGTTGTCCGGCTGTTGCTCGACAATGGGTATCGTGTACGCGCCTGTGTTCGCGATGTTGATGACAGCCGCAAAACCGATTTCCTGAAAGCCATGCCGGGTTATGGCTCAGGTCGGCTGACACTCCACTCGGCAGACCTGGATAATGACGGCTGCTTTGACGAGATCTTTAAGGGGTGCCACGGCGTATGTCATGTCTCGCATGTCAGCACCTACAACGATCAGGATTATGTCAAACGTGTTTGTGATCACATTATCAACAGCGTCAACCTGTCTGGCAGCGTAAGTCGGGTCATTGTGACCTCAAGCATTGCCGCGGTGCTCTCGGAGGCTGATATCAATGAACTGAAACGGCGGCCAGTATGTTACGAAGACCGCTATCCGGATGAGCAGAATCCCAGACGTACACCAGAGAAAGGGCAGGGCTATTCGATGGGCAAAGTATTGGCCCAGCGCGTTTTTTCCGACGCCGCGGACGAAAACGGCGAGTGGGATGCAATTACGGTTTGTCCTGCCGACAATGTTGGGCCAATTCTGTCAGCGCACCAGAAGGACTTCGGTCCCTGGCAGCACAACATTGAAACCATGTTGCTGGGTGAATATGAGCAAAATGGCGGCTACCGGCCGTGGATGACTGTTGACGTTCGCGATGATGCCGAGTGCCATATCCGCTTGCTGGAAAGTGTGTATGTGGAGAATGGCGAGCGTTACATTGCCTGGTCAACTGACATGCGGAAGGTAGAAGACATCTGTGCCAGCATTGACCGCTTGTTACCTGAGCTTAACTTCAGGGTAACGGCGCCGGTGGACAAGTTCCCGGAGCGTATTCAGGCAAGGGAAGCTGAGCTGCGGGCCGTCTGGGGTGGCGTTGAGTTGCGCAACGATCGTATCCGCGCTGTGACCGATCTGGAGTTTCGTTCGCTGGATGTCTCTATTCGCGATTGTGTCGAATCGCTGATTGCGGTGGCGGGCATCAAGCCGGTGACGCGCGATTAGTGTGAGATTTCTCCGCTACGGTCGAAATGACGTGTAGTGAGACCGTTTCGTCTCTCTCTCCCCGCAGTCATCTCGACCGTAGGCC
>CAYGNA010000279.1:0-4119 GCA_964351065.1 uncultured Pseudomonadales bacterium | reverse complement strand
GTCATCTCGACCGTAGGCCGCTAGGCCGAAGTGGAGAGATCCCGACCTCACTCCCTCACATCAGGTATTCCTGGGGAACACGTTCTCTGCGTCATTTTTTTCGGTCAGCACTTCCCGTTCTGACAAAAGTTTATCCAGTTCGACGTGAAATGCATCAAACCGGGTCAACTGATCGGTGTCGAGCAATTTGGCCATCTTCTTTTCGAAGTTCCGCTTGACCTTGACGTGCGCCCTGGCAATCCGACCCGGCAGGTCAGGACTGTTCCGGCGCCGCTCGCGGTCCACCACCTTGCCGCGCGACCCGGCATACTCGTTCAGCAACTGTTTGAACTTGTCGGTCTGGTTCTTGCGCAGCTGAATATTCATCAGCGCAACAAAATAGGGGTTTTGCAGATTGACCTCAGGCGCGGCCTCAGCACCCTCGGCTGGTTCTTCAGCGATAGCTGGATGAACGATTAACAGCAGTAGCGCGAACAACGTGAGCAGTGGTCGTTGCATGGCATCTTCTCCCTCAAAAAGTTGGTTAGGAAATCATTGTCTTATCAATTGGCAGGTCTAACAAGTAACGGCCCGCAAGCTGGTAGTTTTCCGGGCGGCCCTGCAGATGCTGGCTAATCACATGGGCATCCTGGAAGCGGCGCTGGATATCGTTCCCCTTAAATATACTGTCAGTACTGCATAAGTCGTACATTCGGTCAGTGCAGGTCTTGCCCATCCTGAGTGCGTGCGTGGCAGCAAGACGCAGTTTCATCCTGGTGTCCATCGTCAGCGGACTGTCAATTTGACGCCAGATATCGTCGACTGCACCATGCAGCAGTGCATTGGCAGCCTGCCAGTCAGCCTCGGCCAGGCCAATTTCTGCCTGGATAACCTGATCCTCAGCCATGGGATGGTCCTGGAAGCGTTTTATTTTGGATTTGACGCGTGTGGTGGTGAAGTTGATCGCTGCACGCGCCACGCCCAGCGATACCGCGGCAAACCCGCAGGCAAACATCAGGTTCATTGGAATGTGGTAGAGCGGTGCACCTGTTGGTGGTTCGCTCATTGGCAAGACGAAGTCTGCTCTGACAGGCAGGTCTGTTACAGAAAAGCTGTAGCTGGCGGTGCCGCGCAGTCCGTTCACGGGCCAGGTGGTATTGATTTGCGCCTCGTGCGTCGGGAAGAAACACCAGCAGGAGACGTCGTCATCACGTCTTGCCACCCCAACCAGGAAGTCGGCGTGAGTAATACCGCTGCTGAACACCCAGTTGCCGGTGAGTAGTGGTTTGTCAGTGTCTGTTGTGAGTGTACCCGCGAGCGGCGGACCGTTGGCAATGGCCACATCAGGTGTATGCCAGATATCTTTTGCCGTATCGATCGACATCCGGGCAGCCAGTGTGGAGAGTACTGAACCCTGGTTAATACACCAGCCGACGCTACCATCTGCTTCTGCAAACGATTGAACCAGTCTGACAAAATCCGGGAAGTGGAGTTGGGGTCCCCCCAGTGTTGTCGGTAGCAGCAGGGTAAAGAGCCCACCCTCTTTCAGCTTGAGCGCAAGGTCAGCTGGCAGTTTTCCACCCTCATCAATTTCGTCAGCCCGGTCTCGGACTTCAGTTTTTAGTGCCTCAATGGTGGTCTGGTTCATAATATTTTACGGTCTATAGGATGGTCCACTCCCGGGGCCAACTTGAGTCTGGATGATTTTCCACGCGTCTTCGACAAAGTCGACCAGTAGCGGTCTCGTATCCCGGGGGTCGATCAAATCTTCAATACCGAAGGCGTGTGCGTTGCGAAAAGGAGATGAAATTGCCTGCAGACGTGCTTCAATTTCAGCCCGTTTGGCATCGGGGTCATCTGCGCTGTCAATTTCGCGCTTATAGGCAATAGCTGTACCACCCTCGATATGCATGGAGCCGCCATGGGTGGATGGCCAGGCATACCGTCGGTAGAAGCCCGAGCCACGCATGTGCAAGCCGCCAGCAACACCATACAACTGGCGCATGACAAAACAGATATAAGGCGTTTTGCTGCGGGCAGTGGCGGTGACAATACGTGCGCCGGCCCGAACGATACCCTGCCGCTCCTGATCGGGTCCAACTGAGAAGCCTGGCTCGTCGGCAAAGTACACCATGGGCAGGTGGAAGGTGTCAGCGAGTTCAATCAGGCGAATTGTTTTTTCGCCGGCTGCAACATCCATCGAGCCGCCATTGAATTTTGGATGGTTAGACATCACAGCGACCGGAATACCATTGACTCGCGCCAGCCCCGTCACCCGGGCCCGACCGTAAAACGGCATGATCTCAAAAAAGCTGTCCTTGTCGAGTACAGCTTCAATGACCTTGTGCGGGTTGTATATCTTGCGTCTGTCCCGGGGAATTACAGAAAGCAGTGATTCTTCCCGTCGATTGGGGTCATCTGTACATTCAGTACGGGGCGGCAGTTCCCAGACACTGGCAGGCATGTAGGACAGAAATCGTCTTACCTGACTGATCGCATCTGCCTCGGTATTCGCCAGGTTCATGATGACGCCATTCTTGACCTGGATCCGCTCATCACCAAGGTCTTCCTTGGTGATCTCGTTCCCGGTTGCCTGCTCGACAACCTTGGGGCCGGCGACAAATACCTGCGAGGTACCTTTGACCATCACGTTAAAGTGACAGAGGCAGGCTTGTACTGCTGGCAGTCCGGCAACGGACCCCAGCACAGCAGATACGACGGGAACATATTGCATTAACTCAGCCGACAGATTGGTGCCTGCGTTGCCCGGCAAGTAGGTTCGCCCCATTTGCTCGAATGTCTTGACGCTGCCACCTGTGGCATCCAGCAGGCGGACATAGGGAATGCGCGATTCCAGCGCCAGTTTTTCGGCGAACTGGCCTTTATTACCGATTGCGGCATCCGATGCACCACCGCGAATAGTGAAGTCGCCGCCTGAAAAGGCGACCTTGCGCCCATTCACTTGGCCCGTGCCCATGACGGTATTGGAGGGTTTGAGTGCCGTGACCTCATCACCCTCCCAGGTAGCGGTCCCCGCTAGTGCACCAATTTCCTTGAAGCTGTCTGCATCCACCAGCAGATCAACGCGTTCGCGTACAGTCAGCTTACCCCGGCCGTGCTGAAATGCGACGCCATCTTCGCCGCCCATCTGGTGACTCAGTGCTGTCTGGTGACGGATCTGTTCGACGTCTTTTTCCCAGCTCATGCCAATTCCCTCCCTTGTTGTTTGCTCAGTGTAACGCTATTGGGCTCGTCGCTCATCATTGACCCACCCCGGGGGACCGTGGTTTATTCGCCTGATACCAATCTTGTCATCACGAGGCGTAATCATGAGACTCAAAGAACCAAGAATTCCGGCACTTGATCCTGCTGACTGGACGCCAGCCCAGGACGAGGCAATGGGCCGGCAAAAGATTCGCGGCAACGTGGCCAATATTTTTCGCACATTGTCGAACCATGAAACCCTGGCCAAACGCTGGATGGTGTTCGCCAATCACATTCTGTTCAAATCGACATTGCCGGCCCGCGAACGGGAGATTCTCATTCTGCGAATCGGCTGGCTTTGCCAGGCAGGCTATGAGTGGGGGCAACACGTTATCATCGGCAAGAATACAGGTTTGACTGACGAGGAAATCGAGGCGATCAAGAAAGGGCCTGTAGCCGCGACCTGGAGCGAACATGACCGTCTGCTGCTGCAGGCAACCGATGAACTGCACAACGATGCATTTATCTCTGACGAGACCTGGCAGGGACTCATCCAAACCTATTCGGAACATCAGATGATGGATCTTGTGTTCACGGTGGGTCAGTACAACCTGGTCTCCATGGCGCTGAATTCGTTTGGTGTGCAGCTGGATGATGATATCGAGGGTTTCTAAATCAGTTTCGTTACTGAAGTGAATGAGTGGGCGGCAGAACTCGCCGGGATACCCTCTTCTGCGCTGGATTGAGGCTCGAGTATAAGTCGCACGGGAACCCTTTTCGTCGCCTTCAAGCGCAGCGCTGAGCACGTGGAGGGAGACCGCGAAGGGGGCTCCCGACCAAGTGAAGGAAGCCCGGAGGGCCGCAAAGCAGCGGAGAGAAGGG
The DNA here is from genome assembly GCA_964351065.1 of uncultured Pseudomonadales bacterium. GTDB lineage: Bacteria > Pseudomonadota > Gammaproteobacteria > Pseudomonadales > Azotimanducaceae > JANQJA01. Next base: position 54 of record CAYGNA010000279.1, on the reverse strand, counting down.
TTCCCGTGTGGCTTCTACGGTCCCTGTTCACGCCGCGTTGGGGCAGCGGGCCGG
>CAYGNA010000278.1:0-5765 GCA_964351065.1 uncultured Pseudomonadales bacterium | reverse complement strand
ACACCTCCGATCAGCTCGGGCAGGGGGGTCGCGATTGATAGTCCGATCCCAAGCCCTCCGCTAGCCTCGCTAGCTGCCCTCGCCTGGTCAAACACTCCTTTCATACGACCGGTAATCTCGGCTGGCATCCCGATACCGGAGTCCGTCACCTGGATCGACAGACAGCTGTTGGCCGTCATGTAAGCGCGCACATGTATGCCGCCTGTTGACGTAAATTTTAGTGCATTGTCCAGGATAGCGCGCAAAATCCTGTTCAGGGCGGCCTCGTCTATCGCCACAACCGCGGGCAGCCTTGGATCCAGTTCTGTCTCAAAATCCAGCCCACGAGCCTCGGCACGCTGGGAAAAACCTGCGGTCAGGTTAGCCAGTGTCGACACCAGCTCAACCGGGGCAGGATTGAGGTTGAACCCGCCCGTTTCGACCCGCACCATTTGCAATACGTCATCCATCATTGTCAGCAGTTCTTCACCACCTGCCTTGATAAAGGCAAGCTTGTGCTGCTGTTCATCTCCCATCACGGGATCCCGGCGCAGCAGTTGGGTAAAACCAAGGATTGCGTTGAGCGGGGTGCGTACATGATGGCTCACGTTACCGAGAAAGCGGGTTTTCGCTTCGTTGGCGGCCACGGCTTCCTGCCGCGCCTGCTGGAGTTCCAGTGTACGAGTCGTTACCCGGGCCTCAAGTTCTGCCGAGTGCGCTTGTTCGCGTCGAAGCATATTCTCCCGCAACCTGTTTTCGCGCGCCTCAACGGCAACGCGATCCTGGATCAGGTGATTAAAACTTGTCGCGATTCTGGCAATCTCATCATCTCCCCCCACGGCAACCGTTGCAGTGTAATCCCCACTATCGTGCATTTCGGCCATTGCGTTCGCGATCATTCGAGTACGAACAATCAGGGGCCGGCCAAGGAACACCATCGCCAGGATACAGGCAAAAATTGCGCCGCCGGAAAGCGCCAGGTACTGCCAGAATGCACGTTCAGCGCTTCTCTGGCGCACCTCAATCTGGGCCGCTATTGCGCCAGCGGTGTTCTCTATGACTGGCAGAACGCCGTTCACTCTGGCCTGAACTGACTGGTTCCAGGTTGTTTCCTCAACCAATGGGTAGTCTGCCGCTACCTGGCGCAGTTCAGCCGTGCCTTCTGGCAGTTCAGTAGTCCCTGCCGGCGCAATACGGCGTAATTCAGTGTAGAGCACGTCCATTGCAATGTTCCCGCGCGGACCACCCGGCTCTATCCGTGACAATTGGGCAACAAGATCGAGCCAGGTGGTACGACGCATGGTCTGCGCAAATAGTTGTTCTCTGAGCCTTCCGCTGTTGGGCTGGACAACCTCAATGCCGTAAGTTGTGAGCTCCGCCAGAATGCGGTCCTGATTCGCTACCGCAGCATTCAATGCCTGCAGGGTCGCTGCATCTATCTGCTGGTTCACGATGATCCCCCGTCCCAGGTCAAATTCCCTATAGATTTCGTCTTCAAGGGACAGCGCCAATCCCAGTGCATCAACGGTCTGGACCAGGCGTACATCAGTTGCGGCATAGGTCAGGTAACGAATCGGATGCACCAGTTTTTGTGCCAGGGCACTATAAAGCGCATAACCATCGGGACGCGCGCCAGTGCGAAGCACAGGCAACAACTCGAGCGCGCCAACAAGATCTTCAAACTCTGCCCGGAGGCCCCAAAAATTGTTAACTGGTCCAGCCATCATCGTCAGACTGAATTTTTCGATGGCGTCATTGGTCGATTCAAATACGGCGTTATTGGGCTGGCTGCGCTCATGATGGATTGCGCTCGCAACTTCGACCAGCGATGCAGCGACACCAGCAAACTCACGATGTGCACGGAGTTCGGCGATTTCAACGTGTCTCGTTGTAAGCCCAACAAGACAGAAACAGAGAAATCCTGCAAGGGGAATCAGTAGCAATAGCGCCATACGTGCGTTAATTGTCACTTTGAAAGTCCCCGGAAAAACCAAAAAAAATGAGTGGTCCGAAGACCACTCAGTGGTTCGAGAGCGCTGGCTCTACTGAAGTAACGAAAGTACATTCTGTGGCATCGCATTAGCCTGGGCCAACATGGCTGTACCAGCTTGCTGCAGAATCTGCGCCCGCGTCAGGTTGGCAGTTTCCATAGCAAAGTCAGCGTCCTGGATGCGCGACCGCGCAGCTGAGAGGTTCTCTGATCGCTCCTGAAGCGTACTGACCACCGATTCGAATCGGTTCTGCACCGCACCCAGTGTTGCCCTTGTACTGTTGATGCTGTCGAGTGCCGCATCAATCGAGGACAGTGCGGCATTGGCACCAGCCACCGTTGATACATCAATCGCCGACAGTGCCGTACCTGTCAAAGACGCTGCAATCGTTTGGTTGTCCGTAAAACCGGCACTGGTCTCGGCACTACCGGTCAGGGCAATACCTGCACTGGACGTACCTGTTAACGTCAGCGTACTGCGATTGGTCGCAGCAGCACCGACACCAGTCGCAGCCGCAGTCAGTGTGTTGAACGAATGTGTCACATTGCGTCCATCCACCGCAATCAGCTCTACCCCGGTACCATCAGCACCCGTGTTCACAGCGGTTACGCCTGTGGCTGCACTGATCGCATTAATCGCATCGGCAATCAAGGCACGGTCGGTGGTAGTAGTGCCAGTGGTTGTAACGCTCGCCGTCTGAACACCGTTAACTGTAATAGTGCCAGTGAGCGCCGCACCCGTCATGCTGGAACCGGCGACGGTGAGGGAATCGGCCACCGCGGTGACATTGGCACCGGACAGTCCGTTGATCTTGGCCGCGATCTCCTTCGCGTCACCACTTACCGCACCAACATCGACGCCATTGATAAGCAGGTCACCCGCTGATAGTGCACCAGTCACCGCACCACCTGTGACAGTGGACGACAGGGACGCCCCGAGGTCCGACGTGCGCACACTGGAGATCCCACTAAACCCAATGGTTTCGCCCGCGTTCGCACCCACCTGGAAAGACTGGTTGGAGAAGGTTCCATCCAGCAACTTGATACCGTTGAAGGTGGATTGGGTTGCTACGCGATCTACCTCTGCTATCAGTTGGGCGACTTCTACCTGAAGTGCAGCCCTGTCAGACGCACTGTTGGTAGCATTGGCCGACTGCACGGAAAGCTCACGGATTCGCTGCAGGTTGTTGGTCACTTCTTTTAGTGAACCTTCAGCCGTCTGCGCCAGAGAGATCCCGTCATTGGCATTTCTGGCGGCCTGGACCAGACCACGAATCTGCGCGGTGAACCGCTCAGAAATCGCCAGCCCCGCCGCGTCATCCTTGGCACTGTTGATTCGAAGGCCGGATGACAGTCGCTGTAATGAGGTCATCAGGTCACCCTGAGAACCGTTTAACGTACGTTGCGCCGTCAGCGACGCTATATTTGTGTTGATGGTCTGTGCCATGGTTAACAATCCTCACCGAGTCAATTTGTTTAGTGGTTGAGCGCCTGGCTCACCGTCGACTATGTTGTCGATACCCCGGTTATCGGTGCGGGGTTACATTTCTTTAACAATTGCGTGTCAATTTTCTGACGACAGCGGCAATTGATTGCCGCCGAAATGCCACACAGCAGCAACATGTGCTCATAACAGTCTGTTTTATATAGGTTTAAATTTTGTGGCACGGTTTTCGCAGTGTTTACCATGCGATCCACTCTATTTGAGGCAAAGGTCATGGGAATGACAATCGATACAGTTTCAGCCACCAGCAATCAGAACGCTCTGGTATCGTTCTATGACGAATTCAGACACATGCTGCAGGCAGCAGGTGGCGTCGAGAGTATGCTCGATACCTTTTATTTCGAGACCCAGGCGTGGTTGTGTTCAGACGGCATGCAGTTTGTCGGCAGCACCATGCAACACACGGTGGGTGTGAGCGCTCGTCATCAGTGCAACTATTCGCTTTATTACAATCAGGACTATCTCGGCGAGATGAAGTTCTTCCGCGGCACCCCTTTTGAGCCTGATGAGCTCGAGTTGATCGAGACAATATTGGCCATAGCCATTGATCCTCTGCGCGAGGGTCTGCGGTAGCAGACCCGGCATTGCGCAGAGGGCAGATACACTGCTTGCAGAACTGTGTCGCAGAATCGCCCTGGCGTGGGCAAGGCCCACCAGGGCCGCATAGACTGTCTGCCTGTAGCCAGCCTCTACCACCTACTTTTGTACCCACCAAAAACTGTCGATCTGAAGCGGCAGGCACTTCTTTTTGGCTTTCCGGCGGCACATCGGCAATACCGCTACTGATCATGTAACCACATATCACCGTGATTCACGTTTGAGTAACTTAAGGGCTTTATGACAAGGGCTGTATAAAAAGCGCTGTATAAAAAGGGCTGCATAAAAAGGGCTGTATAAAAAGGACTGCGTGTAGCCTGGGTGATGCGATTCGAATGGCATTTGCTCCCTGAAGCCCGGCCCACAAGAGCCAGACCGGGACACAGGGCGTCAGTGCGCGTTCAGGTAGGGGCTTTTACCGGGGCTTCCAGTGGGCGCCCAACACAGAGGCTCAAGCAGTCACCTGGTGATGCATCTTGAGGCGCAACGTGTTCAACGCCTGCCCATGAATCTGACATGCTCGTGACTCGCTGACCCCAAGTACTTCGCCAATCTCTTTGAGGTTCAATTCCTCCTGGTAATAAAGCGCCATAAACAGCTTCTCGCGCTCAGGCAACTCATCAATACAATCGGCGATAGCCTGCCGCGTATCCTGCGCCTCAACGCTGCCCGCAGGATCGCTATCAGACTCAAACATGTCCTGGGCGTCTTCATCCATATGTACCAGTTGGCCAAATGCCACGTCACGGACCATGTCATGGTACTCATCCAGCGGCACATCCAGTTCAGCCGCCATATCGCTGTCTGTGGCAGTATTGCCAAGGCGGGCCGTTACCGCGCGTTCAGCGCGGGAAAGCATCTGTGCTTTCTTCTGTACCGACCGTGGGGCGAAGTTTAGTTGACGCACCTCGTCCAGGATTGCACCTCGAATGCGTATGCCTGCATAGGTCGAAAAGGCAGCGCCATGGTCAGGTGAATAATCGCGCGCTGCGGCTAACAGGCCGAGCATGCCGGCCTGCACCAGGTCGTCCATTTCAATACCAGAAGGCATTGAGCCAAACAGGTGCAGGGCAATTCGCTTGACCAGCGGCAATTGCTCCAGAACACGCTGCTCTTCAAGATTGACGTTCTGCGCCGCGTAGGCATTGGAGGAAGGAATCGTCATAATGTTGCCAACCCTTGCTGGTTAAACATTTTTTCCATAAAAAACTCAAGTCGCCCATTGGCAGCGGTGGGCGGTGCAAGCGACTGCAACCTCGACGCCACCTCGGTGAATGCAGCTGCGCTCTTACTGGAAGGGTAACGATGCACCACCGCCCATTGGTGCTGGACAGCACGCCTCAGGCTTTCGTCCTGGGGAATCATGCCGAGGTAAACAACCGACACTGACAGGAACTTGTCAGTAGCGGTAAGCAGCTTCTGGTAAAGCCCATAGGCCTGCTTTTCGCTCTGCATCATGTTAGCCAGCAGGTAGACTCGCTTGACACCAGCCTGGTTCGCCACCTTGATCAGCCCATAAGCATCAGCCAGTGAAGCAGGCTCATCGCAGGCCACCACAACTACGTGCTGAACAGCACTACAGAAAGCAATCACATCCGGCCCAACGCCAGCTGCCACATCAACAATCAGGAAATCCGGATCAAGCGGCAATTCTCCAAAGGCACGAACCAGACTGGCATGTTCGAAGTCTGAGAG
>CAYGNA010000277.1:0-5766 GCA_964351065.1 uncultured Pseudomonadales bacterium | reverse complement strand
AAATAGCACTGTTGGCCGGTCCCCAACTGGTTGTGCCGGTGATGAACGCCCGCTATGCACTCAATGCGGCCAATGCGCGCTGGGGCAGCCTGTACGACGCGCTTTATGGCACCGACGTGATTCCCGAGACACCGGGGGCAGAAAAGGGTCGGGGCTACAATCCTGGCCGCGGCGAAAAGGTTATTGCCTACGCAGCCAATTTCCTGAACCAAACGTTTCCCCTTAAAGGTGCGTCGCATGAGGATGTCAGCGTCTACCGCATTGAAGCCGGCGCACTGGTTGCAGAGCTGGATGGCAGTACCACAGGGCTCGAAGATCCAGCCAAACTGGTGGGTTTCCTTGGTGAAGAAGCCGCCCCGACCGGGGTATTGCTGAAGCATAACGGCCTGCACGCTGAAATCCAGATCGACCGGACCGACAACGTGGGCAAAGACCACAAGGCTGGCGTCAAGGACATCCTGATGGAAGCTGCGGTCTCCACGATCCAGGACTGCGAAGACTCCGTCGCCGCCGTTGATGCAGAAGACAAGGTAGTGGTTTATCGCAATTGGCTTGGCCTGATGAAAGGCGACCTGGCGGAAGAGTTCGACAAGGGTGGTGAAATTGTCAGGCGAACGCTCCAGCCAGATCGTACTTATCAGGCAGTGGGCCAGACAGCGGGTGGTGGTGAGTTGACACTGCACGGTCGCAGCCTGTTGCTGGTGCGTAACGTTGGCCACCTGATGACCAATGACGCCGTGCTGTTCAATGGTGAAGAGGTACCCGAGGGCATACTCGACGGCATGGTGACGAGCCTGGCGGCTGTCCATGACATCAGGGGCACTGGCCCTGTGCGCAACTCACGAGCGGGCAGCGTTTACATTGTAAAACCCAAAATGCATGGCCCGGACGAGGTCCAGTTTACTGTCGATTTGTTTGGCCGAATCGAAGGTGTACTAGGGCTTGCCACGAACACGCTCAAGGTTGGCATCATGGATGAGGAGCGACGCACCACACTGAACCTGAAAGAGTGTATCCGGGTTGCGCGTGAGCGCATCATCTTTATTAACACGGGCTTTCTGGATCGAACTGGTGATGAGATTCATACCAGCATGGAAGCGGGTGCTGTGGTCCGTAAGACGCTGATGAAACAGGAAGCCTGGATCAAGGCTTATGAAGACTGGAACGTGGATATTGGGTTGGCTGTGGGTATGCGCGGCCGCGCCCAGATTGGTAAAGGGATGTGGGCCATGCCGGATGAGATGGCGCAGATGATGGAACAGAAAATTGGCCATCCGCAGGCTGGTGCCAACACCGCCTGGGTTCCCTCGCCGACAGCAGCCACGCTGCATGCCATGCACTATCACAAGGTCAACGTGATGAACCGCCAGGCAGAAATCGAGTCGCGGCCACGGGCAAAGCTGGAGGATCTTTTGTCTATCCCTATGCTCGGCGGCACGAATCTTTCAGCTGAAGAGGTCCAGCAAGAACTCGATAACAATGCCCAGGGCATACTGGGTTACGTCGTTCGCTGGATCGACCAGGGCGTGGGTTGTTCCAAGGTACCGGACATTAACAATGTTGGCCTGATGGAAGATCGAGCCACATTGCGGATCTCCAGCCAGCACATTGCCAATTGGCTGCGGCACGGTGTTTGTTCCGAGGAGCAGGTGATGGAAACACTCAAGCGAATGGCAACAGTGGTCGACAAACAGAACGAGGGTGATGCTGTCTATCGCAGCATGGCACCTGACTACGACAAGAGTGTGGCGTTTCAGGCAGCGTGTGACCTGGTGTTTCAGGGCAGAGAGCAACCCAGTGGTTATACTGAACCGATATTGCATCGTCGCCGCAGGGAAGCGAAGCGGTTGTTTGGTGCCTGAAGTAGCGGATTGATTTCTGTCAACATTGCGCCGCGAGCGCCATGATCCATGACCGTATACAAGATCCTTATCATTGAGGACGAAGCCCTGGTTGCGCGGGAGCTGAAGTCTCGCCTGACCAATATGGGCTACGAGGTTGTGGGTATTGCCCATGGCGCGGATGGCATTGAGCTGGCGCGTACCACCAAACCTGATCTGCTACTTACTGATATTCATCTGAAGCATGGCGAGGATGGCATTCGTGTCGCACAGCAGGTGCAGGCAGAGAGCAATGTGCCGGTTGTCTTCCTAACGGCCTATTCGGACGATGACACAGTCGCGCGCGCCAAGGCGGTGACACCCTACGGCTACATTATCAAGCCGGTGGAAAATCGTGAGCTGCAGATTGTGATTGAAATGGCGATCTACAAGTTCAATATTGAAAACGAACTGCGCGAAACCCAACAGTTGCTCCAGACTGCCTTGACCTGTATTGGCAGTGCACTGGTGTTTGTTGCTGACGATGGCCGGGTCACAAACATCAACCCTGACGCCGAGGCATTGCTAAACCTTGCGCGGATTGACGCTGTTGGACAGCCCTGGCCAGCACTTTTTGCCCTTGCCCCCGAATCTTCTGTTGGAAAACGAATAGCCCGGGCGATTGCTGCCAAGGAAGTCACGCAGTTAGCGCCCTTTGTTGTCAGCTCCGATCGAAATACGCGACTGGTTGACGGCATTGTGGGGCCTATGGAAGGCGGCGCAGTGCTGATTGTGCGGGCGCTGTCGGAAATTCACGATCCCATTGAGAGCCTCGCAGCACCTCATCTCGTAGGGCGGGAAGGTGAGTCGTTTTTAGCGTTGGGCGAATCATCAATGTGCCAGTTGATGATTGCTGTTGATGTGGCAGAAGGCGATTTGGCCAGCACGGTTGATCGGGTGACCGCGCTGCTCAAGCAGTCTTTGCGCTCAACAGATCTTGTCAGCAGTTTTGGGAATAACCAGTTGTCGGTCAGCATGCCCTATACCTCGCTGGACGAGGGGCGGCAAATTGCGGGCTCCCTGCTCAAATCACTGCGTGACCTGGCGCTTTCCCCGCTGACTCGATTCAGCGTTGGGCTGGCATCTGCTTCACCTAATGACCAGCAGCCGTTTGAACTTTTCAGGCGAGCCAACTGGGCACTTAACGTTTCACGTGAAAGTGGCGGCAATCGCGTAATCATCTGGCGCGATGAAGCGGAACATGCGCCAACCGAAGTCCGCACGGGCAGTGGTGGGCGTGACTATCTGAATGTGGTGTTGCTCTGGAATGTAATGAACGTTGTTGCCAAAGCGTCGGATATAGAAGAACTGGCAGAGCGACTCTGTCACCACCTGCTGGTCTCATTTGAGCTCGACAGGGTTGCGGTGATTGAGCGACAGGATGAGTCTATTGTTTCGCTGGCCGGCCGGCTCAGCGGTGATCGCCAATTTCGTGGTGCTGGTGATCTTGCACTGACCCAGGCCGATTTTGGCGAGATTCAGGCGATGGCGACCCGTGGTGCGGAACTCAGCATCCTTGGCCGACGGGTACTGTTCCGTATCACCGAGGGCACACTGCTTTTTGTTGAGGCGCCAACACCGCTGCCGCAGCCGGATATTGAATTTTTACAGACATTAATGCAGTACGCCGCCAGTGGGTTTGTCCGCGAGATTGTAGAAGTCGAGACAGAAAACAGGCAGAACACCGAACTGCTGTTCCAGTCGACTCGAATGCAAAGCATTATGGAGAGCGTCAACCTGGTGGCGCCGACGGAAGCCACAGTGCTGATTATCGGCGAGTCCGGTACGGGTAAAGAGCGACTCGCACGTGCCATTCACGATGCCAGTCCAAGGGCGAACAAACCATTTACCATCGTGGACTGCGGTGCGGTGGTGGGTAGCCTCATCGAAAGTGAATTGTTTGGTCACGTGAAGGGGGCTTTTACCGGTGCTGACCGTAATGCCTCAGGACGGTTGAAAGAGTCAGATGGCGGAACCGTGTTGCTCGATGAGGTTGGTGAACTCCCACTCGACGTCCAGGTCAAGCTGCTGCGCTTTGTACAGGAACATCAAATTGCAGCTGTCGGCAGTAACCGCTATGAGTCGGTTAACGCCAGGGTGATTGCAGCGACAAACCGGGACCTGGAAGCACTCGTGCAACAGGGCAAGTTTCGTGAGGATCTGTTCTACCGCCTCAATGTCTTTACGATCGAAACGCCCCCCCTACGGGAGCGCCATGGTGACGTTCTCATGCTCGCGCGCCATTACCTCGGGTTCTATGCGCAGCAGTATGGCAAACGCATTAGCGGATTTACGCCGGATGCGGAGCAGGCGTTGGTAGAACAGGCCTGGCCTGGCAACATCCGGGAACTGATGAACGTGATTAACCGGGCGGTAATTCTCTGTAAGGACTCCCGTATCAGCAATATTCATCTTGGGCTTTTTTCCGGGGCACGACCTGTGTCCGCTGAACCCCGACTCGGGTCTCGGGCATCGCTCAAGGAATGGCTGGCGGGGCTGGTCGATGACAGCCTTGCGACGGATGAGTTACCACCGCTCGCACAGTGGCTGGAAGAAGACCTGATCCTCGCGACCCTGGCAGTTAACGCCGATGTGCTCAATCGTGCTGCCCAGGCACTGGGCATGCCTGAAAGCACCTTGCGTCGCAAGGTTTCCCGCATTCGTGAAGATCTCGATGATGCGCAACGTCCCAGGCACAGTGAGAGCATGGGGCCTCTTATGGCGGAGCTGGTGGAACAGGCAAACGCCAATCGACAAACCCTGCTGGAAGCGATTTCAACGACACTGTTGCGCGAGTTGGAGTCCAGGCGTCTTAACAGGCAGGATGCCGCCGCGCTGATGGGTGTGTCACTCCCAACCTATAGAAAGATGATTAACGAAACGCCATAATTTTCCGGCAATGAAAAATATGGCTGAAAAATATGAGCAATTCGCCATGTTTTCTTCGCCATATTTTTCCTATTTTGTCGCCAGAAAAATCTCTCCTAAATAAAAACATAGACTTACGTCACATATCTCGACTGGCACGCCTTCTGCATTAGTTATTGATGGAAGGAGAGAACGGGTGCGTGTCAGAATCGGTTCCCCCTGGTCAAGAAATAACCATCGCCCTGGAGAGATAACATGCGATACAAGAATTCGGCTGCAGCAATTCTGGTGCTGATGATGGCAACCGCAGGAGCGAACGCCAACACAGGTGCCATGCAGACCACGACACGCGCCAGTAACCAGCAGACGGAACTGCTGGCAAGGTTCCTGTGGGATGAGGAAGTCGGTGCTCCTGTGCACGGCGTCCGCAATCCACGCCACGGTATGGAAGGGAATGACAGGGACGTCACTTTCCAGCCTGAGACTAAGTTCAAGGTACCAGCACCAGCACCAGTTATGGAAGGGAATGACAGGGACGTCACTTCTACCGTTGCCCGGTATCTGTGGGATGAGGAAGCAGGGACTGCTTCTGATCCGGGTACATCGATTCTGAAAAGGAATGACAGGGATGTCGCCACGCCGCTGGCCCGCTATTTGTGGGATAAAGAGAGTGAGCCGCAAGGAAGCAATGGCGTACTACTCGCCAGGTACCTGTGGGACAAGGAAGTGGGCGTAGGTTACGCACCAGCGTTACAGGAAAGTTTGGAAGGGAATGACAGGGACGTCACTTTCCAGCCCGAGACGACAAACAAGGCACCCGCCCCGGTTTTGGAAGGGAATGACAAGGATGTCGCTGCCAAAGTGGCACTTTACCTGTGGGATCAGGAAGCAGGGAAAGCTTCGCTGCCCGCGTCATCAGTTCTGAAAGGGAATGACAGGGACGTCACTTCCCTGATGGCCCGGTACCTCTGGGAGGAGGAAGTGGGAGCAGGGTTTATGCCGGTGGCGGGGAACGGGG
>CAYGNA010000276.1:3905-5819 GCA_964351065.1 uncultured Pseudomonadales bacterium | reverse complement strand
CCTGATGATCAAGGACCTGGGCCTTGCCATGGAGTCGGCACTCTCGCAGGGGGCAACCACACCGCTGGGTTCGCTGGTTCGCAATCTCTACCTTGCTCACCGCAAAAATGGCAATGGCCGCAAAGACTTTTCGAGTATCCAGCAAATGTTTGGTCCGGATTGATAACACTGCCCGATGACAAGCGCGCGGAGATTGAGCGGCAGTTCGGCAGCGAAGGTGTCCGCTGGATTGCCGAATTCCCTGATTTGCTGGACGCCTGTAAAAAGCACTGGCAGTTGGAATTGCTGGGAATCGCGCCGATGGGGTTACCCATCAACGCGGTGATTTTTGCGAAGGGTGAAGCGGGTCAACCGCTTGTCCTGAAACTGGGGTTTCCTCACCCGGAACAGCTGACGGAAGGGGTAACCCTTCAGCACTATGATGGCCGGTTTGCGCCAACAGTAGTCGACATACAGCAGGATTGGCGCGCTATCTTGATGGAACGCATCCTGCCCGGTCACACCTACCGCACCACACCTCCGGGAACCCCGCTGCCGCTGAATTTGATTGCTGAACTGTCTCGACCCGTGCCCGGTTCCCTGCCACTGCCGTCGTTTGCCGATTGGCTGACCAGCGCGTTTGACGAATTCAGGTGCCGGCAAGATGCCGACGTTCGTCTTGCTCCGCATCTGGAACAGGCTGAAGCCTGGTTTAAGGACCTCACGGCAGAACCAGTTGGGGACTACCTGCTCCACGGCGACCTGCATCATGAAAACATCCTGCTGGACGCCAAACGAGGATGGCTGGCGATCGATCCCAAGGGAGTTATTGGTCCGCGTGTGCTGGAATGTGGCCGCTTTGTGCATAACTTTATCGATCACGGTAGCGGTGGGCTGATCAGTACAGCGAGAGAGAGGGGTGATATGGAGGCTGTGATGCGAGCCCGTGTGCATCTGTTGGCAAATGCCATGAACCTGCCTGCTGAGGACGTCGCCCGTGCAACCTATATTGATATTGTCCTTTCCCAGGTGTGGACATGTAACGCGGGCGGATCGCCTGCAATAGACAAGATTGACGCGGCGCGACGTCTCAATACATGAGGCACTCACGCTGTGCTATTTTTGATTCTTTTTTTAAAGCCGCAGACTGGAGACAACCATGAACGTAGGCGAAGCACTCGAGCAGCGAAAATCAATCCGCGCATTTCTGGACAAGCCGGTATCCGATGATCAAATCAGGGATCTGCTTGAGAAGGCAAAGCGTGCTCCCTCAGGCGGCAATGTTCAGCCGTGGCGCGTGTACGTCATTAACGGTGAATCCATGCAGCGCTTTCTCGCGTTTCTGGCGGAGCGTACAGCACCGGAAGCACCGGCCTACGAGATCTACCCGGCGGGACTCACTGAGCCTTATCGGTCCTCGCGATTCAAGGTTGGTGAAGATATGTATGCGCTGCTGGGTATTCCCCGCGACGATAAGCCAGCGCGCATTCGGCGACTGATGGAGAACTACCGGTTCTTTGGTGCCCCGGCTGGATTCTTTTGTTTTGTCGATCGCCAGATGGGCCCGCCGCAGTGGTCTGACCTGGGCATGTTCCTGCAGTCGTTTATGCTACTCGCAACCGAAGCGGGTCTCGCCACCTGCGCCCAGGAAGCCTGGGCGACACGGCCTGAATCAGTCGCAGAGTTTGTTGGTGCGGCTGAAGAACAGATGCTTTTCTGCGGAATGGCAATTGGTTTCGCCGATCCTGCGGTGCCGGTCAACCAGTTAGTGTCCGATCGGGAGCCTTTTGATGTTTATGCAAAGTTTGTCTAACTCATCCAATGTGATTTCGACCGTAGCGGCGTAACCCAAACGACTGTCATTGCAGCCCTAGCGGCGTAACCCAAACCATTGTCATTTCGACCGTAGCGGAGAAATCTCAACTCCGGGATCTC
>CAYGNA010000276.1:0-3805 GCA_964351065.1 uncultured Pseudomonadales bacterium | reverse complement strand
CGTCATTGCGACCGTAGCGGTGCAACCCAAACCATTGTCATTTCGACCGTAGCGGAGAAATCTCAACTCCGGGATCTCTCCACTACGGCCCTTACGGGCCTTCGGTCGAGAAGACGCCATTGGTTATGACAGCCTGGCTCAATCCACCGTCATTGCGACCGTAGCGGTGCAACCCAAACCATTGTCATTTCGACCGTAGCGGTGCAACCCAAACCCCCGTCATTTCGACCGAAGCGGCGTAGCCGCGTAGCGGAGAAATCTCAGCGCTCGATCTGCTGCAGCGAAACAGCAGTCCCGTCTTCTAGCTGGCATTCCGGGATCGTACTGTCTTTCGTCTGGATCACAGCGAGAAAGCGCTGGCCAGCAGATGCGACAATTTGACCTACAGTCTTCGTGGGTTCATCAACCCTGCACATCATATCCCCGGTCTTTGTGATGCCGGTTGTGCTGCCGCGATGCAGTTTGCGATTGAGTGAGCCGCGGTACTGCATTCTGGCCACTATTTCCTGACCCAGGTAACAACCCTTGTCAAAATCAATGCCGCCCGTTCGATGGTAGTCAAACATTTGTGGAATGTACTCTCCGGCGGTTGCATCGGTGACCCAGGCGAATCCGTCATCCACTTCCGCATCCAGCCAGGTATGGTTGTCTGCCTCTGGGAGTGCTGGTGGTGAATTGCCCCAGATTTCGAATCGGTCAGAATCAGAGACACGTATGATGTGACATTCATCGAGAATCGTGCAACTCAATCTGGTTTCAGGAAAGTCGTCCATGGTGCCAATCACGCCGTAACAGGCAAGCATGTCTGAGACATCAGCCATGGTGGCCTTGGAGAAAACGATATATTTCTGCAGGAATTCCATGACGCCTGGAATCAGCGATCGACTGATGCGGAGCAGAAATCCGCCCGGCGTGGCCACAACCCTGAAGCTCGCAATCATCCTGCCCTGGATGTTGCAGATGCCTCCAAGGCCAGAGCGGGCAGGGTTTATGTCCTCGAGATCACAGGTTGTATATCCCTGCAGAAACTTGAGTGCGTCTTTGCCATTGATGGCAAGAAAACCAAAATTTTCCAGATGGGTAACAGTAGTCATGCGCAGAGTTTACAAGAAGCAACGAAGGGTAGGGTATAATTTTGCGTCGATTAATGAACGCACAAGGCAAAAACCATGAGTGAGTTGTCCCAGGAATTCAGGCATTTGCGCTGGCGCGCCAGGCGCGGGATGCTTGAGCTTGATCTGCTTCTTGTGCCTTTTTTCGACGAGGCTTTTACCTCGCTTTCGCCAGCCCGGCAAGACACCTTCGTCCGGCTGTTAGAGCAGGATGACCCCGATCTCGCGCTGTGGGTCAGTCGAAAGGCCCGTCCCGATGACGCTGACTTTGCTGACCTTGTTGACTTCATGCTGGCGCGGGTGCAACCGGACTGACCTGTGCTCTCGGCGGAGCAGGTTGATATTGATCTGGGGGTATCACGACTTTACCTGATGGCCATCACTGGTGTTTGCCTGACAGCGTTGGGTGGGCTTATTACAGCTGGCCTCGCCCCTGCCTTTACTGCCGCCTTGTCACTGGCAGTGCTTCTCTCCTCGGTGGATGCAGCCAGGCAGCACGGTTTTCGCACGGGCAATCTGGCTGTTACCCGGGTTGTTTGCGATGACTCAAGCTGGCACCTCTGGTTAGCCTCCGGCCTTTCGGTTCGTGTTCAATGCCGTGGTGATATTGTCGTACTGCGCTGGCTGGTGGTGCTTAACTTTGTTGATGAAAAAAGTACGCGGATTGCCGTTGTTGTGTTGCCCGATGCGACCGGTGGCCAGGCATTCCGCCGGCTAAAAGTGTTTCTTAGACTGTTTAACCGAAGCGCGGTGGAACAAGCAGCGTATCCCGGGCCTCGGGAGACATCCCCGGATAGTCGAGCGTGAAATGCAGGCCACGGCTTTCTTTGCGCTGGATTGCTGATTGTATGATGAGGTCAGCAATCAGGATGAGGTTTCTGAGTTCAAGCAGGTCGCGGGTAATGCGGTAGTTGCTGTAGTACTCGGTGACCTCCTGGTGCAGCAGTTGGACCCGACGCCTGGCACGCTGGAGTCGTTTGTCAGTGCGAACGATGCCAACGTAGTCCCACATGAATCGCCGGAGTTCTTCCCAGTTGTGCGAAATGATCACATCTTCGTCCGAGTCGGTTACCTGGCTTTCGTCCCAGGCTGGGATGTTCAGTGCTGCGGCGTCGGGTGCTTCGATAGTCTGTATGTGCTCAGCTGCTGAACGTGCGAATACCATACATTCCAGTAATGAATTACTCGCCATCCGGTTAGCGCCGTGCAATCCGGTGAAACTTGCTTCGCCGACGGCATAGAGATTCGGAATATCCGTGAGGCCGTTGGTGTCCGTGACTATGCCACCACAGGTGTAGTGCGCTGCCGGCACAATTGGCATGGGCTCTTTGGTGATATCGATGCCCAATTCAAGGCAGCGCTGGTAAATCGTGGGGAAGTGTTCCTGGATGAATTCTGGTGGCTTGTGACTGATATCAAGATACACACAATCGCAGCCCAGCCGTTTCATCTCGTGGTCGATGGCGCGGGCCACAATGTCCCGCGGGGCCAACTCAAGACGCTTGTCGAACCGGTGCATGAACCGGGTCCCGTCTGGCAGGACCAGGTGCGCGCCTTCTCCTCGCAGCGCCTCGCTGATGAGGAAAGACTTCGCTTCCGGATGGTACAGGCAGGTAGGGTGGAACTGGTTGAATTCCATGTTGCCGACCCGGCAACCGGCCCGCCAGGCCATCGCAATACCGTCTCCTGACGCCGTATCGGGATTGCTGGTATACAGGTAAACCTTGCTGGCACCGCCGGTGGCGAGCACCACATATCGCGCACGGAACAGTTCAACTTCCTGAGTGTTCAGGTTGAGAACATAGGCACCAACACAGCGATTACCTTCCTGCCCCACGCTGTCGGCGGTAATCAGGTCGACGCCCACAAATCGTTCAAATAATTCAACATTCGGGTGGCTCCGCATGGCCTGTTGCAGCGTTAGCGAAATTTCCCGGCCGGTTGCATCGGCTGCATGCATCACCCGTCGGTGGCTGTGTCCGCCTTCCTGGGTCAGGTGAAACTCGGCTTTTTGCGCCGAGTTGGACCAGCGCATATCAAACTTGACACCCAGCTCAACAAGCCAGGAAATGATTGCTGAACTGCGCTCGACGGTGAATCGAACCACGTCCTCGTGACATAACCCTGCGCCTGCGTCCAGCGTGTCCCTGATATGTGACTCGACGGTGTCATGGTCATCGATGACAGCCGCAACGCCGCCCTGGGCGTAGTAGGTAGAGCCTTCGCTGCTGTTGTCCTTGCACACCATGGCCACGCGGTAGTGAGCGGGCAGGTTGAGGGCAAGCGTCATGCCGGCAGCGCCGCTGCCAAGGATCAAAACATCGTGTGTATGGCTATGTTCGCTCAAAAGAACTCCAACATTGAGCATGAGGTCAGCAAGCGTAACGAATTCACTGCCTGAATGCAGCAGGAATGCGATGCTGTTTGGGACACAGGTGGCACGCGTAACTGCTCGGCTCTGGTATCATACGCCAGCCGGCGCTCTGCAATTGCGCAGTGTGAGAACTATTCTCAGGACTTATGGTCTATGGATTGTGCGTGCCTCCCGGCCCCAAAACCCTTGCCTGGTAATCAGCCAGGTGAGGGAATAACTATTGCGCATTAATTGGAGTGCCGGTGAAGCCTGAAAAGGAAACAGATCGACAGCTGGTCGAGCGAGTGAAGCGTGGCGACAAGCGGGCGTTCGATTTGTT
>CAYGNA010000275.1:0-5822 GCA_964351065.1 uncultured Pseudomonadales bacterium | reverse complement strand
GTGCAGAGTCCAAGGTCGATGACATTGACGCCTGCAATCATAAGCCCCTCATTCAGGGCGGTTTGCAGGGACAGGCTGGAAGTTCGCATATCCCTGCCGGTAGCAACGTAGCCCTTGATCCGGAATTTTTCCAGAAACGCTGCGGCGAATGAACGAGCGAAGTTTTCGTCCAGTTCATCGGGATAGATGCCGCGAACGTCGCCGAGGCGGAACGCCGGTAGCGGTTCAGGGTTCATGACGCTGGCAACCGGATAGTGAAGTGTGCTTATTATAGGTGCAAACCACGCTAACTTCAGGCTGTATCATGTTGTTTTTGAAAAGAGGGGCTTTGCATGGAACTTGAACCTCTGTTGACGTTCCTGCCGGCTGTGCTGGCAGTTGCAGGTGTGGCATTGATGCTGGGTATAACCAACTATCTGTTGCGCCGGGATCGGCACGGTGAACTCAGTGTGTCCAATCAACTGCTGCTGCTGGCGCTCACCGCCGCGGGCGTGCTGGTGGTTATATTCTGTCTGCCTGTGTCTGAGACCAGTCGGGGCCAGATCCTCAGCCTGATTGGTATTGTTGTCACGGCGGTGATTGCACTCTCATCCACTACCTTTGTTGCAAACGTCATGGCGGGCCTCATGCTGCGTGCAGTCAACAGTTTTCGTCCTGGCGACTTCGTGCGCGTCCAGGATCTGTTTGGCAGAGTCACGGAGCGTGGCATCTTCCACACTGAAATTCAGACGGAGGAGCGGGATCTCGCCACATTGCCCAATTTGTTGCTGGTGACTAACCCGGTCACTGTTGTGCACGATTCGGGCACAATCATATCGGCGCGGCTGTCACTGGGTTATGACGTGTCACACGTCCGCGTGGAGGAACTGCTTAAAGAAGCGGCAGATAACAGTGGCCTGGAAGATGCTTTTGTGCTGGTCGGGGAACTGGGAGATTTTTCGGTGTCGTATCGCGTTGGGGGGTTTTCAGCGGACGTAAGCCGTCTGCTTACTGCCAAGTCAAACCTGCGAAAGAATATCCTGCTGGCCCTGCATCAGGCTGGTATTGAAATTGTGTCGCCAAATTTTATGAATCAGCGTGTGCTGGCTGACGGCAAGCTGATGATTCCGAAACGCTATCGAGAGACCCTGGGTAAGGCTGCTGATGCCTCACCGGAAGACGTCATTTTTGACAAGGCAGACAGCGCCGCAGAGCGTGAAAGCAGGAAACAGGAGCTGTCACTGACAAAAATTCGCCTTGATGAAATAGATGCATCGATCAAGGCAGATCCGGCGAGTCTGGAGACGCTGACGCAGGAGAAAAACGCCTTGCTGCGCACACTCGAACAGATAGAAACGGAACTCGCGGAGAAACCAAAGTGACGTTGCTCGCTGCTTTTACAGACCTCTTGGGAGACCGTGTCGTGATCAACCGGGATGTGCTGGATCGACACGGCAAAGACGAGTCTTTCCATGCCGCACATTCACCAGACCTGGTGGTGTTTCCTGAGTCTAATGAGGAAGTCCAGGAGATCGTACGTCGTTGTACTGCGCGTCGTCTGCCCATGATTCCATTTGGCGTCGGGACATCGCTCGAGGGGCATATCGCTGCACTGCGGGGTGGTGTTTGCATAGATATGTCGCTGATGAACCGGGTGCTTGAGATCAACGCGCCTGATCTGGACTGTCGGGTCCAGGCAGGCGTGACGCGTAAACAGTTGAACGCGGCGCTCGCTGATTCTGGTGTCTTTTTCCCGGTAGATCCCGGTGCTGACGCGACCATCGGCGGAATGACGGCAACGCGCGCTTCCGGTACCAATGCCGTTCGCTACGGCACCATGCGGGAGAATGTACTGGGCCTCTCCGTTGTTATGCCAAATGGTGACCTTATTACGACCGGTGGACGTGCGCGCAAGTCATCTGCGGGATACGATCTGACGAGGCTACTATGCGGCTCCGAGGGAACACTTGGCATCATTACAGAAATACAGCTGCGGTGTTTTGGTCGACCCGAAGCCAATGCAGTTGGCGTTTGTGCATTTGGCACTGTCGCTGGTGCAGTAGATACCGTCATTGAAGTTATCCAGTCCGGGATTCCAGTTGCCCGGGTTGAGTTCCTTGATGCTGTGCAGATGCAGGCGATCAACCGTTACTCAAATCTCTTTTGTGATGAAACCCCCACTCTGTTCTTCGAATTTCACGGCACCGTGGCGAGTGTGAGCGAGCAGAGTGAGCGTACGGCGGAGATAGCGTCAGAACATGGTGGCGGTGCATTCAACTGGTCCAGCAAAGCTGAGGAGCAGTCTGCCCTGTGGCAGGCACGTCATGATGCATACTATGCCGCACGCGCTTTGCGACCCGGCACTGAAGGCTGGCCCACGGATGTCTGCGTGCCAATTTCCCGACTGACAGACTGCATTGTGGCGACGCAGGCCGACATCGAGGCATTTGGTATTGTCGCGCCAATTGTAGGTCACGTTGGTGATGGTAACTTCCATCTCCTGTTGCTGGTCGACAGGGACAGCCAGCAGGAGATGGAAGTCGCGCGGCAGGTGAATGATCGTCTGGTCAGACGCGCCATCGCAATGGGAGGAACTTGTACCGGGGAGCATGGTATCGGTTATGGCAAGCTGGATTACCTGCGCCTCGAGCATGGCGGCGGGGTGGATGTCATGGCGCACATCAAGCGTGCGCTGGATCCACTTGGCCTCATGAACCCAGGTAAGTTGATACCACAACCGTTTTGACAGCAGGCCTATGGACTCATACTATTGACGAATCCGTCAATAAGGATTCTTCCTATATGAGCCTTGATACTTTTCGTACCGAAACCCGTGCCTGGCTGGAAACCAACTGCCCGGTATCAATGCGTACGCGTATGGTAGAGGGGGAAGAGGTAAACGGTGGCAGTAAACGCCGTAGCACCAATCCTGACGCGTATGTTTGGCTGGAACGAATGGCGGCAAAAGGCTGGACGGTCCCAACCTGGCCACGGGAATACGGTGGTGCCGGGCTCGCCAAGGATGAGTTCCTGATCCTGCTGGCGGAGTTGCAACGCATTAATGCGCGGCCACCGCTGGGTGGTATGGGCGTCACGATGCTTGGCCCGACACTGCTTGAGTACGGCAGTGAAGATCAGAAATTGCGCCATCTACCACGGATTGCATCTGGTGAGGTCGCATGGTGTCAGGGGTATAGTGAACCCGGCGCTGGCTCTGATCTGGCCAGCCTGCAAACACGCGCAGAGGACCGGGGTGATTTTTACCTGGTTAACGGGTCCAAGATATGGACATCCGGCGCGTCCCACGCCGATTGGATGTTCTGCCTCGTTCGTACCGATCCTACTGTGCCCAAACACGACGGCATCAGCTTTCTGCTCTTTCCAATGGATAGTCCGGGCGTCACTACCCAGCCAATCCGTTTGCTAAACGGCCACTCGCCATTCTGCCAGACGTTTTTTGACAACGTTGAGGTGCCCAAGACGGAACTGGTACACAGGCCGGGGCAGGGTTGGACCGTGGGCAAGCGCCTGCTACAACATGAGCGCTCTGGCCTGGCACAACTTGCAAGCGCTGGCAAAGCGGGTGTGATGGAACGAATCGCGCCATCTCAGCCTCTGCCGGTATTGGCCCGGATTTATGCTGCTGGCAACGTCGATGACGCGCTACGCGCTGAGATTGTGCAGATAGAGATGCAGCAGCGAGCCCTTTCGCTAACCCAGCAGCGCACCGTCGCTGAATCCGAGGTCAGCACACCCGGCGCGGCGACGTCCATTTTCAAGTATGTAGAAGCAGAACTGGTTAAGTTGCAGCTTGAAACCCAGCTTCGCATCCGGGGTACCCAGGCGTTCGGTTGGGAAGGTGACGACTTTTCCTTGGAAGAAAAGGACATGTGCAAGTTGTGGCTTGAGTCGAAAGCGATATCCATCGCAGGCGGATCCAACGAGGTCCAGTTGAACATTATTGCCAAGCGCGTGCTGGGGTTGCCGGACTAAGAACGTACTGATACTGGATGCGAATATGTCGAATCAGGTTGAGCAAAAAAAACGACGCAGACTGAAACCTGATGAACGTGTGCGGGAGATTCTCGATGCCGCAGCTTTACTGGTGGTTGAGGGTAGCATCAAAGAAATTTCTATGGACAGCGTGGCACGCCGGGCAGGAGTTAGCAAAGGGCTGATTTACGCCTACTTCGACAATATCACGAGCTTGCTGCAGGCGGTGCTGGTAGCTGAGTATCGTGATCATGAACGGGATCAACTGGCGGCCATTGAAGAAGCTGACTCTTTTGAGTCTATGGCACGGGCAACCGCGCACATCAACCATGAGCGTCAGAATAGCCGCGGTGTATTGGTTGCACGACTGCGGGGTGAACCTGATATCGCGGGACCATTGTTGGCGCATGAAGACAAAACCCGGGCGGCGGTGCAAGCGTTTCTGGTTGGAGAGGTAACGCGGCATTTTGATGTACCACTGGATGTTGCGTTGACCGCGACCGATCTTGTGATTGGCCCGGGCGCGAAGGCGGTGAATCGCTCACCCGACCAGTTGGCGCATATGGATGAAATCTGGGGTGCCATGATGGTTGGTGCCATGAATGAGTTGGAACAACGATATGGACGCAAACGAGGGAGCGAACCTGATGACGCAAGCGATTAATGGCCCACTCTGGGCCGCACGTAACTGGTCAGCGGATGCCGGTGAGGGGAGTATTCACGATGACTCTACAGCCGAGAAGTTGGGGTTTCGGGGTGGCACAGTGGCTGGCGACGTTCACATGAACCAGTTTCCGCCCGTGCTTCAAAAGGTATTTGGCGACCAATGGTTTGAGTCTGGCAATCTGTCTTTGTCCTTTAAAAATGCCACCGTTGACCAAGAGAAGGTGCAGGTTTTTGCCGAGCCCCTCGCAGGCGACGCGAACCAAACCCGGGTCTGGATGGAGCGGGAAGACGGGCTGCTCGTTTGCAGCGGCACTGCGGCTGTTGGCGATCACAGCGAGTCTGAACTGCGGACCAAAGATCTGCGACCCTGTGAACCGACTGAGCTCAAAATCCTGCACGGCCTGTCTGCCGGTCTCTCGCTCGGGCGCTATGAAGTGATGGCTTCGCCGGAGAAACAGTTTGATCGATTTGATCGGGGGCTGATCTCTGACCCACTCGACTATTATCGGCATGGTTCACCCTGGGGAGAGGTTGTTGCTTGTCCCTCTACATTTATCGAATACCTTTGGGGTTATCCCATGAAGACATTACAGCCGCTGGTGGGTGAATCGGTTGGATTGTTTGGTGCGATCGAAATTGGCCAGGTGCACGGACCTTTCCTGCTTAACAGAAAGTACATCCTGGAGAGCCAGGTTGTCTGTGTGGGCCAAAGTCCACAGACGGAATATGTTTGGTATGACAGCTGGGCAACCGATGAACAGGGGCAATTGGTCGCATTGATGCGAATGCAGTCCAGAGCGATGAAAGCCTCGTCGCCGGCTTACACAGGAGGGTAGCGCCGCGCCGAGGCGTAGTAGGCAACCTAATCGATAACTCAGCTAATAGCCCAGTTAACAGCCCCGTTAACAGATCAGTTAACAGCCCGGTTAATGGCTTGGGTATTGTTAGCTAGAGACCGGAGCTGCGTCACAGAACGGGAGGTTATGACTCGCTGTTGTGTGCGCTCGTGGTTCGACAGGTCATGGCACGTCATGGGTTGCATTAGCCAGTGCCTGGCATCAACTTCATCCGTAAAGACAACCACAGGTACAGTATCACCGCGTAGCAGACCGGCGATAAGCTGGTTGAAAGCCTCGAGTTTGGCTCCACTTGCGACCAGTGCGATCGCGCCGCGTGATTTGAAC
>CAYGNA010000274.1:0-5859 GCA_964351065.1 uncultured Pseudomonadales bacterium | reverse complement strand
CGAGCCTAGCTTGGCCCCAGGTGGTCGCATCTCGTTGAGGAAGTGACGGCCGTTTGCACCCGGGCGCGGCTTAGCGCCGCTGGCCAAATCGGTTCTGACTGTAAGCCCTCGGAACTCGAGGAACAGTCGAGGTATCACGGCGCGGTAACCCTGCGGCTGGCAAATTCAAAGGGAGCAGAGGCGCTCGCGCCAAAGCTTGGGGCTATCAAAAGCGTTGGCGCCGTTGAGACTTCTGCCGACGGCCTTGAGCTGACTGCATTCAGGGCGGGGCCAGAAGACGACGTGTTGGCCGATTTAAGTGCGCTGGCACAGGACAGTTCGCTGGGCATTCGTGGCATTTACCAGGAAAAAGGGCGTCTTGACGAAGTCTTTCGCCAGGTAACGGAAGGAGTTGCCGCATGAACGGTGTCAGTGTCATTTTGAAACGCGAACTGGCCAGTTACTTTGCAACACCGCTGGCGTATGTCTTTATCTTTATATTCCTTGTACTTTCTGGCGTATTTACATTTTATCTGGGTAATTTCTTTGAGCGTGAACAGGCTGATCTGACGCCATTCTTCAGCTTTCACCCCTGGCTCTATCTCTTTCTGGTGCCTGCCATTTCGATGCGGCTCTGGTCTGAGGAGCGCAAGTCGGGGACTATCGAGCTTTTAATGACGTTACCCGTCACACGGCTGGACGCGGTACTTGGTAAATTTCTGGCAGCCTGGCTGTTTGCCGGACTGGCGCTGGCACTTACATTTCCGCTCTGGCTAACGGTGAATTACCTGGGTGAGCCGGACAATGGCGTCATTCTTACCAGCTATATTGGCAGCTGGCTGATGGCCGGTGCTTTTCTGTCGATTGGTTCGTGTATGTCAGCGCTCAGTAAAAGCCAGGTGATTGCGTTTATTGCGTGTGGCACCGTGTGCCTCCTGTTTATCCTGGCGGGGTTTCCACTGGTGCAAAACGTCTTTAAGGAATGGTTGCCGTCGCTGCTGCTCGATACGCTGGCCAGCCTGAGTTTCCTGACGCACTTCTCATCAATCTCAAAAGGTGTGCTTAGTCTCACCGATATTCTGTTTTTTCTATCCCTGATTGCGGCCTGGCTGGCCGCAACCACAATAGTTGTCGAAATGAAGCAGGCGAGCTGATATGAGCAAACGATTCTACTCTGGTGCGGGCCTGGCGCTGGTCGCGGCGGCCTTCCTGGTATTTTCACTTTTTAATAACGTGCTGCTGAGCGGTGTGAAACTGGATTTAACCGATGGTGGGCTTTACACACTGTCTGACGGCAGCAGGGAAATTATTGAAGCGGTTGATGAGCCCATTAACCTGTACTTCTTTTTCTCTGACACCGCGAGTCGTGACCTGACAGCCCTGCGCACCTATGCGCAGCGGGTTCGTGAACTGCTTGCCCAGTACGAGTCGCTGTCGAACGGGAAAATTCGTCTCAGCATGATTGACCCTGAACCTTTCAGTGATGATGAGGACCGTGCGGCAGCTTTTGGTCTGCAGGCTGTCCCGGTGGGCACGGGCGATGACTTGTACTTCGGGTTGGCTGGCACCAATGCGCTGGATAATCAGGAGGTGATTGCCTTCTTTCAGCCAGATAAGGAGTCTTTCCTTGAGTATGAGGTGTCGCGCCTGGTGCAATCCCTGTCAAACCCGGTCAAGCCGGTTGTGGGATTAATGTCCTCAATCAAGATACAAGGGGATATCAACATGCAGACATTCCAGCCCACACCGGCCTGGGTTGTGGTAGACCAGTTGGGCAGCATGTTTGATGTCCGCAACATTGATGTCGGCTCGACTCTCATTGATGCTGACATTGATGTGCTGGTGATTGTTCATCCCAAAGATCTGTCGGACGAGACACTTTTTGCCATAGACCAGTTCGTCATGCGCGGCGGTCGACTGCTGGCCTTCGTTGACCCGCTCGCTGAAATGGATCGCCCGGCACAGCCAAACCCCATGATGCCGGCGCCGCCAGGACAGGGTTCTGATCTAAACCGCCTGACTGAAAAGTGGGGCGTCACGCTGCGCCTGGGCGAAGTGCTGGGTGATGCTGATACCGCGCTGTCCGTGAGTGCCGGCGCAGGTGGCCAGCCAGTTCGGCACCTTGGCATCCTTGGTTTTGGACCTGCCAATGTGCGTGCTGATGATGTGGTGACCGCAGCACTTGAAAATATCAACCTGGCCTCCGCGGGCATTCTCGATCCGATTTCGGTGGATGGTGTTTCGCTGACCCCGTTGCTGTCGTCGAGTAGTTTCGCTGCACCAATCAGTGCAGCCCGCCTGCAGTTTATGGGGAGCCCGGAAGACCTGAGTCAGGACTTTTCACCCACGGGAGAGACCTACATTGTCGCTGCAAGGCTGTCCGGGCGTGCTCAGACAGCGTTTCCTGAAGGGGCAGGTGAGGCGGGAACCGCGCCCATTGTATCGACTGATGATTTGAACGTGATCATCGTGGCTGACACAGACATCCTCTCTGACCGTCTGTGGGTGCAGGTGCAGAACTTTTTTGGTCAGCGCATTGCAAGTCCCTGGGCGAACAACGGGGATTTTGCAGTGAATGCGGTGGACAACCTGGCGGGTAGTGGATCGCTGATTAGTGTGCGTAGCCGCGGCAGGTTTACCAGGCCGTTTGACGTGGTTCAGGACTTGCGTCGGGAGGCAGAAGCACAATACCTCGAGAGTGCCAATGATCTGCAGGCGCAGTTGTCCGAAACCGAGAGTAAACTCTCGGAACTTGAGTCCGAACGCGCTGAAAATAACCTGCTGAGTTTGTCACCCGAGCAGGAAGCAGCACTGGACCAGTTCCAGTCCGAGAAAATCAGGATACGCAAGGAACTGCGCGATGTTCGGCACCAGTTGGACAAGGACATAGAGTCGCTGGGCAGTACGCTCAAGTTTCTCAACATCTTTTTTGTGCCGCTGCTGCTGACATTGCTCCTGCTTGCTTTTAACTATGTGCGGATGCGGCAGGAGGAAGCCTGATATGAACGTCAAGCTTATCGCCGGTCTCGGGATCGCAATCCTGGCCATGGTGCTTGCGGTGTTTGTCGCCCAGGATAGTCGCAAGGACGAAAATACGGCCGCTTCCCAGTTGGTTCTGCCAGGGTTGGCGGAGAAGCTCGGGCAGCTCGACTCCGTGGTTATCGCATCAACCAACACCAGCGTCACGTTGATTAGGCAGGAATCCGGTTGGGTGGTGTCAGAGCGAGCAGATTATCCTGCTGATTTTGACAAACTGAGTGAGCTCCTGCGTGGCATGGCTGCCGCGAAGTTTGTCGAGCGAAAGACCGCTCGCGCCGAGAACCATGCGTTACTCGGTGTGCGTGGAATTGATGATGAATCCAGTGAAGCGGTTCTGGTCAAGGTTTCTGCCGGGAGCGACAAGTTCGAACTGCTCTATGGTAACGAGTCAGAAGCAGGGCAGGGCATCTTTGCGCGGCTTCCGGATGAAGCCCAGGTGTGGCTGGTTTCCCGGCAAACAAAACCATTATCCTCTCCCGCGGCATGGATTCGATCAGTTGCCCTGAACATCGACGCAGAGCGCATTGTCAGTGTTCAACACGCGAGCCAGGCGGGGGAGTTGCTGGTGACCAGGGACGCCGAGAGTGGCGACTTTACCGTCGACAGTCTGCCCGCTGATACGGAACTGCAGTATGCAACCGTTGCCAATGTGCTGTCGCGCGCGCTTGTTAATTTGCGTGCCACCGACGTAAGGCAACGCGGCAGTGAGGACTGGGTACCAACGCTAACGGCGACGTTTACGCTTGTCGACGGTACTCTGGTAATGGTCGCTGGAGCAGAAGTTGAGGGTGAGTACTGGCTACAGATAGACGTGACGGCAGGTGAAGACGGTGCTTCTGGCATCGACCTGGATACAGTTGGGAAATATGAGTTTATGGTCGCGGAATACACGTTTAACCAGTTTCGAAAGTCGATGAAAGATATGGTGAGAAGCGATGACGCTGACCTGGATAGCGAGGAAGACTGATGCCGTTTGAATTCATCGAGGTCAATCGCGAGAGTCATGTTGCCACGGTAACGCTGAATCGGCCTGGTGCTTCCAATGCGCTGAACGTCGGTTTGATGCAGGAACTGGAAGAGGTTGCACGATCTTTCCTGGATGATGAACAAACGCGGGTTGTGGTTTTTCGTGGCGCCGGTAAACATTTCAGCGCCGGTGCTGACCTGAAGCAGCCGCGGGTCGAAACTGAGACCTCAATGCTGATGCGACGTCGCCAGGCGGGTCTGGGGGCGCGGATGATCCGCGCGATCATGGAGATCAACCAGGTCACGATCTGTGCAATACAGGGGGCTGCGCTGGGTGGTGGTGCCTGTATTCCAACTGCCTGCGATTTCCGGATTGGTAGCGATGACTGTTTTTGTGGTTACCCCGAGGTTAACCTGGGTATCAACCTCATGTGGCGCGCCCTGCCACTCTGCGTTCGATTGATTGGCCCCGCGCGTGCGAAGCGAATGGTCATGCTGGGGCAGCATGAGAGTGCGCAGACCCTGCTTGCCTGGGGATTTCTTGACGAGCTGGTGCCGCGGGCTGAACTGGACGCGGCCGCAATGGCGCTCGCCACTCGGTATGCGGCGCAGCCACCGATTGCCACGCAGATGATCAAGCAGAGTATCAACGCGATCAGCAGTGCGATGGATGATGCCATCATGCATATGGATACGGACCAAAACCTTCTCACGGCAGCCACCGCCGACAGGCAGGAAGGCATTGCTGCATTTTTTGAGAAACGAGACCCAAGCTTCAAAGGGGACTGATCAAAATAAGTGGTGAGGAAGAATAACCACGCTTTTCCCACCTTCAGAAAAGTATCCTGATTCCAGCCGGTTAGCTGCCGTCCCCGTTAGCCCATCTGAACATGGGTTGTGTAATCGAAAATTTTTGGTTCAACGATTGAAAACTTGATGAATTGGCCCTCGAATCCAGACGCTGGCCGAATGCGACCGTCACCGATGTGTTCAGTCTACTGGAATTCAGAATAGCGTCGTCTGTTGGTCGGTCAGGTCTGTTGGCGGTGAGCGGATCAATGGAACTCTCGGGGACGCCCAGTCAGGCTGATCAAGTCCCAGGTACTTCAGGATCTGAACGGTCCGACGCTTCGGGAATAACAACTGGGTCTTCAATCGATTGGTTCGACGCATCGACGATGATTCGGCCGGGCTGGCGCACCAGCGGGTCCACCACACTTTTCACATTTCTCAATTTCGATGCGGATGGCCGCTCCGACGAACACCCCCTTGAGCCGCTGTGCGGGGCGGCCATCCGCCCACGTCATAGGGTAGGCCTTCGGTATAGGGCTCTCTTGTGCTTCGACGGGTTTCTGAGGAACAACATATTCACGCAGTTTACTGTTGGGCGGAAGGCCGCCCCGCAAGAACACCCCTTGGAACCGGGTCAGGTTGGCCCTTGGTCTGGGTGCGGCGGCTTCGGACCAGCACCGCCAGGCGCCCCATGAATTCCAATGGGCGAAGTGGGGCCGCCTTCGGACGACGTGTGAAGTTCCGTCGTCGTAGGGCGTCTTCAAGGCGATGACGACATTGCCGTTATTGGCCAATCAACGATGTCACGGCAGCCGTGGTCTTTGCCCATGCCAATCCAGGTATGCTGCATGATGGCCTGCTGCGCTTGCAAAAAGATGAATTTCGGCCCCTGGTAGATTTTATTGACCAGGAGTTGCCGGAACGATTCCCCCATCCGGTATTGCTGGTTCATGGCGATGGACACTTTCGGATTGAAGATCATCCCTTCCTGTCAGCGGGACAACAGGTAACCCGTGTGCAGGTCAACCGAGGCGGGCTTGAATCGAAGCTCCGGGTTAAGGTCACAGCAGGAGAAGGGGAGGG
>CAYGNA010000273.1:0-5884 GCA_964351065.1 uncultured Pseudomonadales bacterium | reverse complement strand
ACCCAGATCTATCCCGTCAATTTCGCCTGACAAGACAATATCGGTCACCATGAGATCAAATGCGGGCATTTGTTCAAGAATCTGCACTGCAATCTCGCCACTGGCAGCCGTTACCACCTCATAGCCGAGTCCTGTCAGCTGCGCACTCAACAGTTCCCGTACAGAATCATCATCTTCTACTACCAATAGCCTTTCGCCAGCGCTTGTAGCGTTGCCCGAACTGGTCGTTTCCAGTGCCTCCTGCCTGACTCCCGCGGAATTGATCGGAATAAGCAGGGTCACGGTGGTACCGGAACCGGGCATGGAATTGATGAATGCTGCCCCGCCCGACTGTTTCATCAACCCGTAGACCATGCTGAGTCCAAGCCCTGATCCTTTGCCAACATCTTTGGTGGTAAAAAACGGCTCGAAGGCGGCACGGGCTATCTCTGCATCCATACCTGTTCCATCATCACGCACAGATACCGCCACATATTCACCCGGTGCAACATCACCATCTACATGGATCCTGGTATTGCGCACTGAAAAGTCGAGATGTCCGCCGGAAGGCATCGCATCGCGGGCATTAATGGCCAGGTTCAGCAACGCGTTTTCGAATTGTACCGCATCAATGTAGCACTCGGCCGCCGCATCCTGCTCTTCCGCTGAAAGCGTGATACGGATGTTTTCCCCAAGTGTACGCACCAGCAGTTCTTTCATTTCTGCCAGTATGTCCATTGGCCGCACTACGCTGGGCCGCAATGGTTGATTACGGGAAAACGCCAGCAGGCGCTGCACGAGCGTTGCCCCTTTTTCTGCTGCCGCCATGGCGCTGATAAAAAAAGGCTCCAATTCTGGCGGTGGATCCATGTGTTTCACGAGCTCCATGTTACCCAGAATAACCGTCAGCAGGTTGTTGAATTCGTGCGCCACACCACCTGTCAACTGCCCGACAGCTTCCATCTTTTGTGCCTGCATCAGCGCCTTGGACTGGTCATCCAGCGCCTGCTGCGTGCGCGCGAGATCGGTAATGTCGCGCCCTGCCCCACGGTAGCCCTTAAACTCCCCCTCTGTCGAAAACCAGGGCACAGCACTCACCGAAAACTCTACACGCTCGCCATTTTGCCTCTCAAAGCTGAAGACCAGATCCTTGTAGGGTCGGTGATTCCTGAGCGTCTCAACGTGTGCTGCTTTGGTCGCGAGATCGACCGTCATCGTGGCCTCAACCGCAGAAAAACCTGCCATAGTTTCTGCGGTAATCCCGGTTAGCGCTTCAAAGCGCTCTGAGATGTAGCTGAAATTGAGGTCTTTATCCAACTCGAAAAAGAAGTCGGATGCCGCTTCAGCAAACTGTTGGAAACGTTCACGTTCGACCTGCATATTGCGATTGTATTCATCAAGGTCATCCAGTGAACGCCGCAATGCCCAGATCACCTCACCGGTTTCATCTGCCGAACGGGGTTTGAGAACCCGGTGATCGGCATTCCGGGTCCCGGCGTGCAGGAACTCATTGAGCGGCGCCAGTGCGACCCGATAACCTTCGTAAGCCAGCCATCCCAGCAATACTGAATAAGCCGTTAGCGTAACGGCAAGAAACAGAATTGGTGTCTGGACCTCCTGCCCGTAAAGTGCTGAATAAGCGATGTACGTTGCTATCGTAATACTGGCTGCACCGGGCCCGGCAAGCAACAATCGAAGGATGGTCGGGTGAACCCTTGCGCCCCCCAGCCTGGGACCAAGCACACGGCCAAACAGGGTAATGCCATAAAGCGTATTGGGTATGGCAATGTAAACGAACAGTAAAACGACAGCGATGGAGGACAGGATAAAATCCGGCATCACAAACTCATGGGCGTAAATCAAACTGGCATCCAGTGCAGTGACAAGTACGCCTAGTATCAGATAGCTACCCAGCATCAACATGCCAAGCCCGCCTACCCAGAGAAAACTCAGTATTTGCTGACGATCAAGCATCATCTCCGGCGCCAACTGACTAATGCCCCGAAAAGCTCGAAGTACCTGCCGATCCACTATCCAGATAGACAGCACGATGAAAATGGGCAGGTAGGTATAAGTCAGCAAACCAAGATGGACATGGTCAGAGATCGGGGGCGGTAACCTGGCTAACAGGAACAGGATGTAAAAGAGAATACCCGGGACAGCCCAGGTAAACAGCAGACACAGGGCAATACGCAGCCTGACCTGTTGTTCAGAGAGTTCCTGCAGATTTTCAATCATGCAACATCATCATTCATCTTCGTTCATCTTTGTTCTTCATTAAATGTGGGAGCGCACCTGCAGCAATTCTAAGGTTACCTTTACCCACCGCGGATTTTCCTGTTACGTCGGATCAGTCGGCGAAACTTAACTGCTTGCCATCATCGCACCCGGATAGTCCAGCAGTAGCAACTCACAGGTGCCTGTTGGATCCACATCAAACGCCTGGCACGCCTGGCACAGACAAACCTGACATCAGGATCACTGAAGCAGGAAACTGTCGTCAACAAAATGTCAGCGTGTGGATCGCAATTCTAAAAGGACAACCTGCTTTGTTCCAACAGTATCAATCGCACCGGTGGTTGGAGATTATCCAGCATAACACTCAAGAATATTGCTGCTGCGGTCGATAACCCCCACTGTAAAACCAATAAATCCAGGTGTACCCGGAAAATGACGGACGCTACAGAAATCAAACAAAGGATTCGCTCGCTGGAAGAGATCCCAACGCTACCGGCTTTCTTCAACAAGCTGATGGAAACACTCGAATGCGAAAGTGCCAGCATCAAGGATCTCGCCAAAATTATCAGTGAAGATCCCGCGCTTACCGCAAAGTTGCTGAAACTGGCAAACTCTGCTTATTACGGGAGATTCAAAACGATATCAACAACCGATCAGGCGGTGGCCACGGTTGGCTTTAACGAAATCAAGACCATTAGCTTAAGTATTGCGGTTTTTGGTGCGTTTTCCAGCAAGATCTCCAACCAGTCACTCGAAGAGTTCTGGATTCATGCCCTCATGACCGCAACGGCAATCAAGCAGATTGGCGATCGCGGTCAGGAAACTTCCATGGACAAACTCTATTTCGCTGGCCTGCTACATGATATCGGTAAACTTGTGCTCTGCCTGATCATCGGCAATGACTACCTCAGGTTGCTGTCGACTGCAGAAGCAGGTGATTTGACCCTTCTGATTGAAAAAGAACATTACGGGGTAACTCACGCCATCGTGGGTAAATTGCTCGCAGAGCGTTGGCACTTCCCGAATGATCTGAAAGAACTGATAGCCTATCACCATGTTCCCATGCAGCCCGGACTGCTGCGGCCCAGATCAATTGCGACCATCTATGTGGGTGATTTCATCGCGCACAGTCGGAACGAATGCGTAGTGCCATCGGAGCCTGACGATATGGTACGGCGTTCAATGGACCTGCTGGAAATCAACGATGACGACATACTGGCAACCTGCGAGAAGGTCAGCCTTGAAGAAGCACGCATACGAGAGACTTTCTCTCTGATCGCTTGAGCGCCAGTGGCAGCAGGACAAGCGAACGGACCTTCGAGAGGGAAATCGAGAGGAAACGCAATTGACACACAACACTTCTCTACAGCCACCCGCCATCAAAGGATGGTTTGAGTCCAGTGGCCGACTCTACCAGCAGCGTATTCGCGATCTGTCGCTGCTGCGCCGACTGGGTGACGCGATCAACTGTGATATGGAACTCGCTGAAGCGTCAGACAATATTCTTGATATCCTGGTCGACGAACTGGACATTACCAATGCCTCAATCATGCTGCTTGCGCCGGACGGCACCAGTCTTGTGTTGCAATCGACCAGGGAACAGGAACCAGGGTGTGCGCTGGATGAACAGGAACTGACAAGCGACAAGGCATCTATCAGCATTCGTGTCGGGGAAGGTATAGGCAGCACAGTAATGGAAACAAGGCAGCCGATCCTGATTCAGGATGCACAGAGCGATGCGCGCCTTGTTCAACAGACCAACCAGTCCTCTCGCATGGGGTCCCTGCTCTGCCTGCCACTGATTGTCAGGGACAAACCAGTCGGCGTTCTAAACCTTTCGCATACTCACAAGAGCGCGTTCAGCCAGGGCGACCTGCATGGACTCCCCTAGGTAGCTAACGAGCATGCAATGCTGCTTGAAAATGCTGAGAACTACAAAAAAATCCGTGACATCAACCTTGCGCTTGAGAGCAAGGTGCTTGAGCGCACACAGCATCTAGAGGCTGCCAATCGCGAACTCCAGGAAACGCGTACCAGCCTGCTGCAGTCCGAGCGCCTCAGTGCATTGGGACAAATGGCATCAGGCGTAGCGCACGATTTTAACAACACGCTAGCCGGCATCATTGGCAACACCCAACTGCTACTGGAAGAGGTCAAAAATGAGGAAGTGGCGTATCGCCTTAAAGCCGTTGAACTGGCTGCCCGCGATGGCGCTGCCACTGTCAAGCGAATACAGGAGTTCTCCCGAGTGAACAGAGATACCGAGTTTGTCCCCCTGTACCTGAATGAACTCATCCAGGAAACTGCGACCATGACAGCACCACTCTGGAAAGATCAGGCGCAACGGCGCGGTGTCACCATCGCCCTTGAGACCAGACTTGGGGAGGTGCCCGCGGTGGAGGGAAATGCATCGGAACTCAGAGAGGTTCTGACAAACATGATACTGAACGCGCTGGACGCAATGCCTGCTGGTGGCCGCCTGATCATCAGCACCGAACTGGACCAGGACAAGGTTGTACTGACGGTCGAAGATACCGGTGCAGGCGTCCCGGCAGAAGTTGTAGACAGGTTATTCGATCCGTTTTTTACCACCAAAGGTCCCAACAACTCTGGTCTGGGGCTAAGTGTTGCCTACGGGATCATCCGGCGCCACAGCGGCAAAATTAGCGTAACCAGCGAGACTGGTCAGGGTACTCGTTTTCGAATAGAACTCAGACCCAGCAAGCGATGTGTTACCACGCCCCCCGTCCAGGATCCGATCAGGCAAGCGACCCCGTCACGCATTCTGCTGGTAGATGACGACCCGTTTGTCAGGGATGTGCTTATGTCAATGCTACAGCATGCTGGGCACGAAGTTGTCGCCTTCGAGTGTGGACAAAAGGCCCTGGAACAATTTAGTGAAGAACCGTTTCCATTAGTGCTGACAGATCTCGGCATGCCAGGCATGAGTGGCTGGGATGTTGCCGCTGCCATTCGTGAACGTAACCCCCTCACGCGCGTCATTATGATCACGGGCTGGGGACGAGAACTGGACGTCGCCGAGGCAAAATCCAAAGGCGTGGACTACGTGTTACCAAAACCCTTTGAGCTGGCAACGGTGACCAACATGGTAGCAGAGGCGCTTGAGTCTCGGTCGGCCGCCTGATTACAAGGGGCAGGAAACCAACCACATGGTCAGCTCGACTTTGCATAGCCACCATATCCTCGTCGTTGACGACAGTGAGCCGAACAGGATGCTGCTTCGCGAAATCCTGCTACCAATGGGTCTCAACGTCACGGAGGCATGCCAGGGGGACGAGGCGGTTAACCTCGTTGCACAGGATCCACCTGCCCTCATTTTTATGGACATCGCCATGCCTGTGATGGACGGACTGATGGCAACAGAGAAACTCCGTGCCCTCGGCTTCTGCATGCCTGTTGTTATTGTGACGGCCTTTCAGGAAGAAGACTTTGCCACCCGGGCAAAAATGGCCGGCGCAAGCGCCTACCTGTCAAAACCCATAGAGATGAATGCGATCGAAACAACCCTGCGACACTTCAATCTCCTCACCTGATCCGCTGTTCCCTGTCATTACCCTTTAACACGGTCTTTAACCAAAGCGGAGAACTCTCAATCCCTGCCGAGTCATTTCGACCGAAGCGGAGAAATCCAGAGCGCAGTAAAGCG